>JANXOO010000488.1 GCA_025353525.1 Schlesneria sp.
GAAGTTCGTTATTGGAAATGACAAGGTTATGAATTGCGGTTGCGGCAGTTCTCCCCGTTCCGAAGACGGCGATCCCGTGTGCATTGCTGTTTGCATTGATGTTGTTCGTAATGTGATGGATCAGATTCCCGCTGATTTCGATGTCGTGTGCCGCACCCCGAATGTGAATCCCGACAGGAACCGCAGCGGCATTATTTGCAACGAAGTTGCGGATTTCAAAGCCGATCACCTTGAGAAAGGCGCGACCATCGATATGAAACGCTCCGGTATCCCCACTCGTAATGGGGTGACTTGCGAAGTCGAGGATGGCTTTCTCTCCCTTGAACGTGATCGGACCTTTCGCTGCATTCCCCGAAACGTTCACAGTGACCTTTTCAGCATAAGTCCCGGCGAGGACATGGACGGTGCTTCCTGGCAAAGCCGCGTTGGCAGCCTTTTGCACAGTCCGCCACGGCTTTGCCAGTGAACCCGCGTTCGTATCGTTGCCCGATGGTGAGACATAGTAATCCGCAGCCGTCAATGGCGTTGAGAAATGGATCGCGCAAACCAACATTAGACCACGCGTGGCCGTTGTCCATTTTGAATTGACGATTGGCATGTGAGTCCCTGTTCGTTGGAAGTGCGTTCGATGGACGAGAGTTCGACATCTTTTCGAGCGACGAGAGTTTACACTGCAGGCAACCTGCCGAACAACCCCCAGTCACACACCGTGATCTGGCTCGAAACGCTTCGAAATTCAATCGTGTTTGCACACATCGCGTTGAAAGTCGCACGTGTTACAAAAATGACAGCGTTCGACATCGCCGAAACAGATCGGCAGAGTTCCCGGCCGATACCAGTCGAATGGTTTGCGTTGCCCAACCCGGCTCACCTTTCGATCGTACCAGTATTGTCGTCAGTACGTGTCGCGCGGTATGAGTTGAGGCGATTGCATACGTCAAATCTCCATCGGGACGCCGGGCGCTGCGCGGTACCAGCGCGATGTCCGGTGTAATCGGCTGTGTGCGAAAGCACCCGATATCGCCGCGACCGATAGAATACGGTCAGATACTGATTCACTTGCACCAGAAAAGTCCAAATTCGCTCATGGGTTATCGCAGTCTTCAGGAAACTGTTCTCGATCTGGAACGACATCGGCATCTGGTTCGTATCGATGTTGAGATCGACCCGAATCTGGAAGCGGCAGAGATTCAGCGACGGGTCTATCTGGCCGGTGGTCCTGCGTTGCTGTTCAGCCGCGTCAAGGGATGCCGGTTTCCAATGGTGTCGAATCTGTTCGGCACCATCGAACGGACCCGGTTTCTGTTTCGCGATTCAATCGACGCGGTGCGGCACCTTGTCGAATTGAAGATCGATCCTGGGCAGTTTCTGAAGAACCCCTGGCGGTATCGTGATGTCCCGTCAACGCTGTGGTCGATGTGGACGCGCAAAGTCCGTCGTGGCCCTGTGACCGAACACGAAACAACGCTCGACCAGCTTCCCCGGTTGAAGTGTTGGCCGAACGATGGAGGACCATTCATCACACTGCCGCAGGTTTATTCCGAGCACCCCGGCTCTCCGGGTTTCAGGAATTCGAACCTCGGCATGTATCGAGTCCAATTGGGCGGAAACGAATATATCCCGAATCGCGAAACGGGTCTGCATTACCAGATTCATCGCAGTATCGGTGTTCACCACGCGGCGGCTGTTCGGCGGGGCGAAAAGCTGCCCGTCAACATTTTTGTTGGCGGGCCACCCGCAATGACACTCGCCGCCGTGATGCCGTTACCCGAGGGGCTTTCCGAGCTGTTATTCGGTGCGGCGCTCGGTCGCCGTCCGGTGCGAATGATCTGCCGCGACGGACACCTGCCGATTTACGCCGATGCAGACTTTTGCATTTGCGGGACGATCGATCCGTCAAAAACAAAACCCGAAGGGCCGTTCGGTGACCATCTCGGTTATTACAGTTTGCAGCACGAATTTCCGTATCTTGAAGTGACGCACGTCTATCACCGGACCGACGCGATCTGGCCATTCACCGTTGTCGGCCGCCCGCCGCAGGAAGACACGTCGTTCGGCGAAATCATTCACGAGATCACCGGCCCAATCATCCCCACAGTCCTTCCCGGGGTCAAAGCCATTCATGCCGTCGATGCAGCGGGCGTCCATCCACTGCTGCTGGCGATTGGAAGCGAAAGATACGTTCCCTATGCGACAACACGCACGCCACAAGAGCTGCTGACCACGGCGAATGCGATTCTGGGGCAGGGTCAATTGTCGCTGGCAAAGTATCTGTTGATCGTGGCCCACGAAGACCAGCCGGAACTCGACATTCACGACATCTCCGCCTTTTTTCGGCATGTACTTGAACGAGTTGACTGGCGAAACAACCTGCATTTTCAAACGAGGACAACAATCGATACGCTCGACTATTCGGGCAGCGGTTTCAATCGGGGATCAAAGGTTGTGATTGCTGCCGCAGGTCCCAGGCGACGAGAACTTGGTACCGAACTTCCACGTGAACTGCCGTTATGTGACGGCTACCGCAACCCGCGAATTGCGATGCCTGGCGTCCTTGTCATCGAAAGTCGGAAAAAGTCTGGGGAAAACCCTGACGTGGCCCTGTTGTGCAAACACCTCGAGCAGCGCAGTGAACTGATCGACACGTTCCCGTTGATCGTCGTCGTGGATGACAGCGAGTTTGCCGCGAGGACTTTGAACAACTGGCTTTGGGTGACGTTTACGCGATCCAATCCTGCAGCCGATATTGCGGGAATCAATTCGTTCACCGACGAAAAACATTGGGGCTGCCACAGTTCGCTGGTCATCGACGCGCGCATCAAACCGCATCACGCTCCGCCACTGGTGGAAGACCCCGATGTGACACTTCGCGTCGATCAGCTCGCCGCTCGTGGCGGACCGTTACACGGTCTTTTCTGAGTTCAAACGACTGGCAGGGTCGGGCGAAATCCGACGCTTTTGCGGCAGTTCCCGAATCCGGAAATGGCGGTGAAATCGTCGGGCGTGCAACATCAGAAAGCGTAGTTTGCCAGAAGCGTCACGCGGATATTTCAATTTTTATTGCAGAGGAACTGATGCCACGAGTGGAAATGCGTACGTGTCATATGCAACTCGATAGCAGCCCGTTCAGCTGGTTGAAACAATCATCAGGAATTTCGGCTGATTCGAGTTTTGACCCTGCGGGGATGATACAATAGGCCGTTTTCATTTCTCCGCTCGCCACTGCGACTTCATTTCGCCGAAAGTCATATCCGATTGTCAGCGAACGTCGGGTCAATCGCATGATCGTCAAGCTGATTTCCAGTTCGTCTTCGTAATACGCTGGCGATTTGAATGAACACGTCGCTGAGACACGCGGCCAGCCGTAGACGGTTCCATCCGGTCGAGCACCGTGAATCTTCAGATCGAGCGACCGGAAGAACTGGTGTTCGGCCTGCTCCATGAAACGATAATAGTTCGCGAAATGTACGATTCCGGCGAGATCGGTCTCAAAGAACTCGACCCGGTGTCTGGAAACGAAGTGAGGGCCCATAGTGTTTTCTTAAAACCTCCGGATCGAGAGTGGCTCGATCGGAATATGCGTCGGTGTCCCGTTCAACAGTTCAGCGACCAGTTTTCCCGTGGCTGGTGCCATCGAAACGCCCAGCATGTTGTGCCCGGCGGCAATATAAACGTTTTCCAGTTCCGGACAGCGATCGATGATCGGCAAGCTGTCGGGCGTCATCGGCCGCCAGCCATACCACTGCTCGGTCACCGGTTCGGCCGTTGGTTCGAGCAGATAATGCCCGGCACCAGCTCGCAAGAGCTCGATTCGCCTGGGGTTGATCGTTTCGTCGTATCCGGCAAATTCCATCGTTGAACCGAGTCGATATCCCGACGCCCACGGAGTGACGGCAACCCGATGTTCCTCGAAAATCATCGGAATGACCGGACACTTCGCCGGACGCGCCATTGTCAACGAATACCCCTTGCCCGGCTGAATCGGCACTTTGCATCCCAGATGCTGATTCAACATCGGCGTCCATGCACCGGTCGCGACGACGAATGCATCGGCTTCAAAATCGCCCTTCGATGTCTTCACACCGGTAATCCGATGTGCACCACTTCCTGACCTGCTGCCCGCCGCGTGGGCCGC
>JANXOO010000504.1 GCA_025353525.1 Schlesneria sp.
TGGTGGATCGTGCGACTCGTGGCTGATGTTGCCAGTGATGCTCGTCTGATCGCACCGGGAACGCTGACGGCTGCTGCGTGGCAGATCGGGTTGATTGTATTATCGGGCTTCGTTGCCGTTCATCTGACCCTGGCGATTGCACGCGGAGGTCGGTTGGGTCTTTTTTTCTGGCCGACTCCCCTGAACGCTTTATGGATCTGGCGGCAATTACGACGTGGCGACTATCTCGACAAAGCGAGTATTGCGGTCACAGAATTCATGACAGCACTTCGATTGCGGCATCACTTTTGGCTTGGGCTTCGCGGATACGGTCTGGCGTTCGCATGGCTCTTCATTCCGACAGCACTGTTTTCCACACTTCGCGACACTTCGAAGCCAGCGCAGGTTCTTGTGACGCTTGCCGGTGGCGCAGCCCTCATGGCAGTCCTGTCGTGGGTTCCGTTTTTACAAGCTCATTTTGCCGCAGAAAATCGCTGGCGAGCCATGTTCGAACTGCGAACGATTCGCGAGCTTTATCGCAGGGCTCCAGCGGCCATGTTACTGTCGGTCGCCGTTCTCTATGCGCTGTCGCTGCCACTTTACCTTTTCAAGGCAGCGGCGGTGCCGCAGGATGTGTATTGGCTTTTCACGCCGATTTTCATCGCGTCAATCTATCCTGCGAAAATCCTGATCGGTTGGGCCTACTCGAGGGCGATCCGAAAAGAACAACGAGCCTGGGTGATTATTCGCTGGCCACTTTGGATCATTCGTATTCCGTTGTTCGCAATCTATGTGTTCGTCCTGTTCTTCACTCCGGCAATCGGTGCCGCAGGTCGAGCGGTCCTCTTTCAGCATCACGGAATTCTGCTCCCCTGGCCATTCTGACATCCCGATAATTGACTCGCGCAATGCATTGATCGATTGCTTCTGACACGGGCAAGCGGATAGCTTCATCCCCGGTTTCACAAATCATATAAAACCGGACGAAGGTGACCGAAATGGATCTGCAACGATCGGTTCGTATACTTTACGCTCTGACACTGAACTGCATCGTGTCGTTTGATATCCTGGCAGCCGAAACTGAAGCTGGTCCGGATATTCCTGCGACCATCGAGTCATCCGGTGATCGGGTGGGACGATGGCGAGACGATGCGATTGTCACGCCGGTCAACCAGACATTGACCCCGTTCGGACGACAGGTCGAACTTCCTGGAATGCGTCCGCAAGCGTTGGCCTTATCGCCGGATGGACGATTACTCGTCGTTTCCGGAAAAACCAGCGAAGTTGTCGTGATCGATCCCGGGACTGGCGAGATCCGGCAGCGCGTGCTCTTTCCGAACGATTCTCAGTCAATTCCCGATCCGGATGTCGTTTCACCAAATATCCTGGTTCCGGATCGCACCGGACAAGTCAGTTATACCGGTCTGGTATTCTCGCCCGATGGTTCTCGCCTTTACCTGAGCAATGTGAACGGTTCGATCAAGGTGTTTTCTGTCGACGGCGACGGCGGTTTGAAGGGCTCACATTCGATCGGGCTGCCATTGGCGAATGCACCGCGCCGTGCCGCCGAAATTCCCGCCGGACTCGCGATCTCGCTCGACGGATCGAACCTTTACGTTTGTGGAAATCTTTCGAATCGATTGCACGAAATCGATACTGAAACGGGCATGACATTGCGCAGCTACGATGTCGGAGCGGCTCCTTATGACGTCGTTCTGGTCGGTACTCGAGCCTACGTCAGCAACTGGGCCGGACGACGAGCGGGAAATGTCGACGTACGCGGTCCGGGCGGTCGTGGAACTCACGTCAGGGTTGACGCTGTACGACACATCGCCAGCGAAGGTTCGGTCAGCATCGTTTCTGTGAAAGACGACCGGCCAACGATCGAACTGGTTGCCGGACTTCACGCCTGTGCATTGGCTGTTTCGCCCGATCAGAACTATGTGGTGTGTGCGAACGCAGGAAGCGATTTCCTGACTGTGATCGATGTTAAAACTGAATCGATTGTCGAGTCGATATGGGTCAAAGCGAAGCCATCCGATCTGTTTGGTGCGTCCCCCAACGCTCTCGCATTTCATCCGTCGGGAAAATTGCTTTACGTTGCGAACGGTACCCAGAACGCTATCGCTGTGGTCGCGTTCGATCCGGAGGATAAGGGCGAATCGCGGTTAAAGGGGCTGATCCCCGCCGGATGGTTTCCTGGTGCCGTGCTTTATGATGCTCGCCGCGAGTTAATCTGCTGTGCAAACATCAAGGGATTGCCTTTGGCACCCAAACTGCAATCCAAAGGAGTTGAAGGTTACAACAGTCATCACTACCACGGGTCGGTGTCCGTGATGATGTTACCGACCGACGAACGGCTCGCGGGACTTTCCGAACGCGCGGCGAAAAACATGAGGCGAAGTACGATCGCCCAGGCCGCACTGCCTGCCCGAGAAGGCCAGCCAACCCGGGCAATACCACAACGAATGGGTGAGCCATGTCCGATCAAACACGTCGTCTATGTCATCAAGGAAAATCGCACGTACGACCAGGTATTCGGTGCTCATTCGCAAGGAGCTGGCCGAGCCGATCTGTGCATATTTGGCGAACAGATTACTCCCAATCAACATCGAATGGTGCGCGAGTTCGTATTGCTCGACAATACGTATTGTGCAGGAATTCTGAGTGCCGACGGGCATCAGTGGAGCACCACAGCGTTTGCCACCGACTACCTGGAAAAGAGTTTTGCCGGATTCCCGAGAAGTTATCCCGATGGCATGGGTGAGGACGAAGCAGACGCGATTGCGTACTCGCCCGCCGGGTTCTTGTGGGATAACGCGGTCGCACGCGGGAAAACGATCCGGAACTACGGCGAATTCATGATGCCAAACGTGCGGTGGAAAGATTCCGGTAAAAAGGGAACTCCCGAATACCTTGCGTGTTACCGCACGTGGAAGGGCGAGTCGGACGAGGTCATTTTTGGGAGTCGTCCGGCGATTGAATCGATCCGGAGTTTTTCGCCGACCGGCTATGTCGGCTGGGAAATGTCGGTTCCCGACCAATACCGCGCCGATTTCATTCTGAAGGAACTCAGGGAATTCGAAACGAAGGGCGAATTTCCGAGTCTGACGATCATTTGCTTACCGAACGATCACACGAGCGGCACCAAACCCGGTTCACCGACACCGGCGTCATGTATGGCGGATAACGATCTGGCGTTTGGCCGGATCGTTGAAGGACTCAGTCATTCCCGATTCTGGAAAGAAATGGCGATTTTCGGCATCGAAGACGACCCGCAAAACGGCTGGGACCACATCAGTGGCTACCGCACGA
>JANXOO010000511.1 GCA_025353525.1 Schlesneria sp.
AGATCTTGTCGGCCCAGCCGGCATAGTAGCGGTAGCAGGCGATGCTGAGCGGCAGGTCGGCCCCGGAGGCATCCGCGATCGGCTTGCCGTTGTCGAGCGATTCGAGGGCGGCGAGTTCGTCGGCGTGTTTCTCGATGGCGTCGGCGAGTTTGTTGATCATCACTCCCCGGGCGGAGGGCGTCATCTTCGACCACGGCCCGGATTCGAAGGCCTTGCGAGCGGCCTTGACTGCGGCATCGACATCGGCCTGGTTTCCTTCAGGCAGTTCGGCAATCACCGTTTCGTTGACGGGATTGATCGTCGGAAACCGTTTTCCACCAAGCGACTCTTGCCACTTCCCGCCAATGAACATATTCGTTTGACGAATCCTGGGCGCGGCCACAACTGACGATGCCATGTGATTTCTCCCGAATTGACGTGCTGAAATGGGAACGATCCAATCCATAACAGAGTACCGCGAGAAGTCGGTTCGTGCCACTGCTTCGGAGTCATCGGAGAACCAGCAACAATTGTGAAAAAATGTCGGATGCGTTGGAAATCATTCCGCATTAGGAACCTCGTTCCCGGCGATCGTCATTTGGGGGACATTTTATATTATTCAACGCAGGAAGTCACACATTCTTTCATGTTGGGTTCAGTACGTTTCAAATCGTTGCAACAGGCAAACGAACGGCCGACCCGTTGGGCCTTTTGCGGATTTTGGTATGTGCCGTTTCCAAGGCCTCCGAAGACTCCGACCCTGGCTCGACGAATGGATGGCCCCCTTGGGCCGGAAGAAATGCCATGGACGTAGAACTGCCACGTTTGGCGTTCAAACCGTGGACCACAAACACCAAACGGGGCCACCTCACGCACCAACGGTTCACCGTTTTCCGGCCCAACGGGGCTCCCGGAGCGCCAGGATTCGTCTTGTAAGCGATCGGCGTTTTCGGAGGCGCTGGGTGGCGTTCACACCATGAACTACAAACTCCATACGGGACAACGGTTCACCGTCTTTCGGCCCAACAGGGCTATCCATTTGTCTAGCCAGTGGTCGGAGTCTTGGGAGGCCCTGGGTTGCGGGCCACCACCTTAATAATTCTTGAAGGCCCAACGGGCCGATCATTCGTGATCAATCCCACACGTAACGTTCATCCAATTTGATCCCATGTTTGTCGCACAATTCCCTGAATTCTTCTTGATACGGACGCTGTTTGTGATGTTCTTTCTGCTCATCCACATAACGGACCACTTGGGCGAGTTTCGATTGACTGATGGAGAAGACTCCGTTTCCCGATTGCCAACTGAAATCCTGAATGCCATTCGCCGTTTTCTTTGCCCATGTGGATGTCCCGGTTTTTACGTGCTCCACCAATTGCGCGATCGTCAACGTACGTGACAGTCCACAAACGATGTGAACATGATCCACCCATCCGCCGCTTCGGAAAGGAACACAACCGGCTTCCTCAACGTGATGACTGAGCATCTTGAACATCGCTTCACGAAAGTCGAATTGCTGCAGAAACGTCACGCGGTTCTTTGTGCTGAACACCAGATGCAACCAGACTTGCGATCATGACTGAGGCATGTGGCTTTCCCCGATAACGCCACGAATAATCGAACGACCGACCCGGATTGCCAAGGTGTTTCAGTCGGGGTCACTCGCTCGCTTCCAGTTCCGCGATGACGGAATCCGGGATATTGAAGTTTGCAGTGACGCTCTGCACGTCGTCGTGATCTTCAAGGATTTCCATTAACTTCAAGACCGCTCGGGCGGAATCGGCGTCGAGGTCGACTGTACTCGCTGCGACTCGCATCACTTCCGCTGATTCGGTGGGGATTTTTGCCACCTCAATCGCAGATGTCACTTCCTGAAAACATTCCGGAGCACAAATAACCTCGAACATTTCGCCGACCTGCTGCACGTCCGTCGCCCCCGCTTCGAGAGCGACTTCAAAGAGACGATCTTCTGTCACCAACTTGCTCTGAATCTGAATGATGCCCTTACGCTCGAACATCCAGGCCACGCAACCGGTGCTGCCAAGGTTTCCGCCATTCACTTCAAAGTGCTTGCGGATTTCGCCTGCCGTACGATTGCGATTCTCGGTCAGGATTTCGCACAGAATCGCAACGCCATGCGGTCCGTAACCTTCGTACAGAACTTCGTCATACGTTTCGGTTTCCAGTTCACCGGTCCCCTTTTTG
>JANXOO010000553.1 GCA_025353525.1 Schlesneria sp.
CTCGGGCACTCCATCAAAGAGGCGAGACCAATTCCGGGAGCAAAACCCCGCGACACCGTGATCCCGCAGCACTGCGCCGCTGGATTAATATGATTAATACCACAACTGCCCTCCATTTTTCCAGCAACTCGCATACGTTCAGTTCGCTCGTGTTTCTCAAGGATTCCTTTTGTGCCACAACGCCGAATTCTGATTGTAGGAGGAAGTACTCGTGCTGCCGCAGATTCAGTTCGGCGAGCGGGATGGCAACCGGTCTGCGCTGACCTCTTCGCCGATCTCGACCTGCACGCCAACGCAGAAGTCGTCCCGGTTCAGAACTACCCGGAAAGTCTTCCCGACGATGTGGCCCATGTTCGCGCCGATGGCTGGTTTTATTGCGGCGGGCTCGAAAATCACCCGGACATTCTCGACAGAATCGAAGTCGGCAACGCAGCCTGTGGGCCGCTGCTTGGCACAACCGCCGATGCATTGAGGATCGTTCGCGATCCACATTGGCTGACCCACACATTGAAGTTATCGGGAATCAATGTTCTGGATGTTGCCGCAGAATCAACGCCGCCGTTAGCAGATGGAACCTGGATCCAAAAGCCGAAAGCGAGCGCTGGCGGCCGAGCCATACGCGTTTGGGATAACGCCGCGTTAAAAGTCCCGCTCAGCGAACCGCATTACTTTCAGCGTCGGGCATACGGAACAGCTCAGTCAGCAATTTTCTGCGCTGACGGAGGCGAAATCCGCTGGCTGGGTGCGTCCATGGAACTCGAACCCAATCCTGGGTCCGAGCCACCGTCGGTATTTTCGTACTGCGGATCGTGTGGTCCGTCATCTCACATTCCAAAACAGTTGACGGATATTGCTTCCACTCTTTTACACCGGATTCCGGCACTTCGCGGGCCAATCGGACTCGACTTCCGACTCAATGGAAACATTGTATGGTTGACGGAGGTCAATCCGCGTTACACGGCTTCGATCGAAATCCTGGAACTGGCATCTGGACGATCGCTTCTGAATCGCAACGCGCAACTTCCACCCAAACCGGATTCTCAACCGAAATGCCTTCTCGTTGCCAAACGGATATTATACACATCAAAACAGATCTGTGCTCCCGACCTCAGCCGGTTTGCGAATGTCACGAATGTCTGGCAGGTCCCAATCGTTTCCGACATTCCCCGGCCGGGAATCCCAATCGAACCGGGTTGGCCCATCTGTACCGTTTTCGCCTCCGGAAACAGTCGCCGCGAAGTTGACGACATTTTGAGTCAGAGGTCGGACTGGATTCGCCAATTGATTAACGGGGAACCAGAACAGAC
>JANXOO010000570.1 GCA_025353525.1 Schlesneria sp.
TCGCCAGCACGCTGGATGAACGCAGTGTCTACCTGACCCGAAAACGTCTCGGGGAAGAACTCGCACGGCAGGAACGGAGCAATCCCGTTTGTCCGCTGGATGATGGAGATACGATTGTCGTTCCCGTTCCCGATACGGCCAAGGCAGCGGCTGACAGCATGGCCTATACGCTACGGGTACCTAGTCTGGAAGGCCTGATTCGCAATCGGTATATGGGCCGAACGTTTATCGAAGGGAATAATCGCGAAGACAAGGCCCGCATGAAATACACTCCGCTTCCCGAGGTTCTGTCGGGAAAACGCGTGTTGCTTGTCGAAGACACGATTGTCCGGTCGACGACGATGAAAGTGCTGATTTCGCAATTACGTGATCGAGGGCATGTCAAAGAAGTCCACGTTCGGGTCGCTTGTCCGCCGATCGTCGCGCCGTGTTTTTACGGCATTGATATGTCAACAACCGATCAATTGTTCGCTCCGCATTTTATGACGGCGGGCGAAACAATGACACCCGAAATCGAGCGTGAAATGGCGAAAGCCATCGGAGCTGACAGCCTGCGATTCCTGCCTCGCGGCGCAATTGCCCGAAGCGTCGATCTTCCGGTGACATCGTTGTGTCAGGCGTGTATTGACGGGCATTATCCGACCCAGGCCGGTTCGGACCTATACGAAGAAGACATTCACCGTCCGTGCAAAAGCGGCTGCGCTTCGGTCAGGGCGTTCGATCCGCCGACTGTCCTTTCCGCCCAATAGTTCCAATAGTCTTTTCATATACGAGACGGACGGTATGCGGTTTACCAAGATGCACGGCGCGGGCAACGACTACGTCTACGTCGATTGCTTTAACGAACCGATTCCGATGGACATTGTTGCGACTTCGGTGGCAATCAGTGACCGACACACCGGTGTCGGAGGCGACGGGATGGTACTGATCTGTCCCTCGGAAGTCGCCGATGCTCGCATGCGGATGTTCAATGCGGATGGCAGCGAATCTGAAATGTGCGGGAACGCGATCCGCTGTGTGGCCAAGTTTGTCTACGATCGAGGCATCGCAAAAAAGACTGAACTGAAGATCGAAACCGGGCGAGGCGTCCTCACGATGCAGCTCACCCAGGGACGCAACGGACTGGTTGAACAAGTGCGAGTCAACATGGGGGCTCCCATTCTTGATGCGACACGCAT
>JANXOO010000585.1 GCA_025353525.1 Schlesneria sp.
CAGCCCAACGAGCTGAACAGGCCGACGAAGATCGCGACGGTGATCCCCTGCTTTGTCGTCCTCTTCCAGAACAGAAGCATGACCAGTGAGGGCAGGTTTGCCGACGCGGCGACGCTGAACGCCCAGCCGACCAGAAAGCCGGCATTCATATCCTTGTACAGAATTCCCAGGCAGATTGCGATCACACCAACAATCACAGCCGCAATCTTGCCGACCCGCACTTTTTGGTGATCGTCCATCTTCCACTGCAAGACACTCGACAACAGATCGTGAACCACCGCACCACTCGCCGCAACAATCAGCCCGCTGACCGTACCCAGGACCGTCGTAAACGCGATCGCTGAAATAATCGCGAACAGTGTTTCACCGAAACTTTTCGCCAGCAGGGGTGCTGCCATGTTCGAATCAGAAAGATCGATCGTGCCGTTTGTCATGGCTCCCAGGCCGAGGAAGAGTGTCAGCACGTAGAACACGCCGATCGTACCGATCCCAACGACGGTACTCAGCCGCGCCGCCGCCTGGTCCTTGACGGTGTAGTACCGAATCAGAATGTGTGGCAACGACGCTGTTCCGCAAAACAGCGCCAGCATCAATGACACAAAATCGATACGTGCGAACCACTGGTCCTTCTGCAATCCCTTGAACAACGGGCTGTTGCCCGGCCTTAGTACGTTGGCACCAATCGTCGGGTTCGGAGTCCACGTTCTCGTTTTGTCGCCGTTGGCTTCCGTCATCGTTTTTTCGGTCCACAGTACAATTTCGCTATTCTGTAGCGTCGCAAGATATTCGATCGGGCCCAGCGGTCCGGTTTCCGTTTTTCCGCCAGGAAGTTTGGTCAGGTGACCGACCGGTCGCAAATCGGTTTCTTCCTTCTTCAAACCCTGTGGAATTCCGTTCACATATTTTTTCTTGTCGGCTTTTGTGATCTTCATCGATTGCGGCGCATTGGCCGCGTCGCTGGTATCGACTTTTAGTCCCCGATTCAGAATCAGAACGGTCAGGACGCCACTGAAGAGAACCAGCAATGCACCTTTGATGAATTGAACATACGTCGTGCTGACCATCCCTGCCGTCGCAACGATCACGACAACGATGACACCTACCAGCACGATGCCCGCCTCTTGCGGAAATCCCAATAACGGCTTGATCAGTGAACCGGCACCGACCATTTGCGGAATCAGGTAAAAAATGCTGACAACCAGCGTACTGATTCCAGCAGCCAATGTGATTCCACGGGATTGAAACTGGCTGTTAAGGGCGTCGGCAAATGTAAATTTGCCAAGGCGTTTCAGTGGCTCAGCGACCACGAACAGGGCCACAACCCATCCGGCGAGAAAGCCGATCGAATACAGAAATCCATCGTAACCATACAAGGCGATCGTTCCACAAATCCCGAGAAACGACGCTGCGGACAGATAGTCCCCTGCAAAGGCAACACCATTCACGAACCAGTGGATCTGGCCCCCCGCAGCAAAGTATCCTGCTGCCGATTTCGTTTTCGCTGCGAAGTAGAAGCTGAGTCCCAACGTAATGGCAACAAAGATTCCGAATACGACGACCGAAAGAACAGACGGATTATGAAGCATGAACGGGCTTTCGCAGGAAGGGCAAGACCATCACTCGCGTCTGGTTGACGCCACAATCAGGTGAACGGGTTTTGACGATGTGCGGTTTGATGAAGTGAGGCTCGGCAGCGGATTCGCATCATTTCCCACGACACAGCCAGCAGTAGACCAGTGCCAGGACCATTGCGATCACGATCAGGGCGAGTCCGTAAAGAATCGCCAGATTGAGGCCCCACGCAGGAGTCCATTGCATGATGTCAGGACGGACGGCATTCAATCCGACAAACCCGCCATAGATCGCCAGATACATCAAAAACAAAACCATCCCGTACCGTGCATTTCGCGCGGCAATGGCGAGATCTTCCACTTCTTTCGGATGTGTCGCCCCGTGATCGAAACCTGCCATGTAAAGTGTTCCCCGTGAAAACGTCACCGACAAATCAGGTCGCATGTCGCTCGAAGCAGAATCGGCGAATATCGTGCGCGACACACCAACCCTGACCGTATCACCTACGCCCCCAGTTTTCCCCGACAGTAGGCAGCGCCCGCAAGCAGTGCTTCTTCCAGCTTCGACGGATCTTTGCCGCCCGCTTCGGCCATTTCCGGTCGGCCACCACCACCACCGCCGCAAACCCTGGCTGCAGTTTTGACGCAGTCTGATGCGTTCAATCCTTTGGAAAC
>JANXOO010000597.1 GCA_025353525.1 Schlesneria sp.
TGAAAAACGGGGACCCCGGCGCGCCGGGGATCTTCCTTGTGTCTGTCCCCGTTTTTCAGCCAAAACAACTAAAAATATCGATTTTTCACTGAAAACGTGCTCCGCTTGCGACTTCCGGATTGGAACCTTGACCTTGCCGACGGTGGTTTGGTAACCTGTAACGCATCAGCGGAGACTGACGTATATATGAATTGCCCTCCTCCCACTCGGCACGGTTGCCGGTCGAGCGGTCATCCCACCTTTGATATGGCAACACAGCGAAAGGGTTTACCTTCATGCTGACACTCCTCGGACAAGCCGCACGTTACTGTGACGGGATCAGCCGCAGAAGTTTCCTGAAAATCGGTGGTTTTGCTTTCGGCTCGGCAGCGTCCCTGTCGTTGGCCGATGTCTTGCGAGCGGAACAAGCGGCGGGCACAAGTTCTCCCCACAAAGCTGTCATCAACATTTTTTTGGGTGGCGGTCCCCCGCATCAGGATATGTGGGATATCAAGGTCGACGCACCACGGGAAATTCGCGGCGAATTCGATCCCATTCGGACAAATGTTCCCGGTATCGAAATCGGAGAATGCTTTCCTCAAATTGCCTCGATGATGGACAAGTTTGTCGCCATCCGATCAGTCGTTGGCAATCACGGCGACCATGATGCGTTCCAGTGTTACACCGGTTGGCCGCGAAACAGTATCGCGTCCGTCGGTGGCCGACCGAGTATCGGGGCTGTCGCCGGAAAACTGTTCGGATCGAAAGATCCCGGAGTTCCTCCGGCGGTCGCTCTGGCAGAAAAAACATCGCATACGCCCTGGTCCGATCCTGGCACACCGGGATTCCTCGGTGCCGCGTACCAGGCGTTCAAGCCGCAGGGCGAGGGGACATCGGACATGCGTCTGAACGGCATGACGATCGATCGCCTGCAGGATCGCAAGTCACTGCTACACGGACTTGATGTTCTTAAGCGAGAAGTCGATGGAACCGGAATGCTGCGCGGAATGGACGCTTTTTCTGAAGCGGCCTTCGGCGTTCTGACGTCGAGCAAACTGGTGGATGCATTGGACCTGAGCAAAGAAGACCCGAAGCTGCGAGCTCGATACGGCGACGGAAAACCTTACAAGTACCAGTATGACGGTGCCCCGACATGTAACGAACATCTGCTGATTGCCCGACGGCTGGTTGAAGTCGGTGTCCGTTGCGTCACGTTGTCGTTCGGACGCTGGGATAGCCACGGTCAGAATTTTGACCTCGTCCGCGATCACGGTTCAAAGCTCGATCAATGCGTCAGTGCCCTGGTGAAGGATCTCGAAGATCGTGGCATGCTGAACGATGTCACAGTCGTCGTTTGGGGCGAGTTCGGTCGAACACCACGTATCAACCCGACCGCCGGGCGCGATCACTGGCCACAAGTCAGTTGTGCCTTGCTTGCGGGTGGCGGCATGCGAACCGGCCAGGTCATCGGCTCGACGAACCGTCTGGGCGAATATGCCAAGGATCGACCCGTTCACGTACAGGAAGTTGTCGGGACGATTTATCGCAACCTGGGTATCGACCCGATGAGCGTCACGTTGAAAGACCCGACGGGCAGGCCGCAATTCCTGATCGATCAGCGTGAGCCGATTTCGGAACTCGCGTGATTTTCCCACGGGGAAGCAATTAGCGGATTTGAAGAGATGAGCGGATGTCTTACAACCGGCTTTCTCACAACCGGCTTTCTCACAACCTGACTCCCCGCAACATGCCTTCTGCGAAGAGATATGCTGAAGCATAACCTACGATTGCTGCAGTTGTTCACTGGTCCGGTCTCATCGATTTTACTGGCAATCGCCGTGATCGTGTCAGGCGGATCGGTTTCTGAGGCAGTGGGTGCCGAATCCCTGTTGGCCGGTGTCGCCAAAGTTGATATCACCGATGTCAACGCGGGACCGGTGAATG
>JANXOO010000647.1 GCA_025353525.1 Schlesneria sp.
CCCAACCTTCATTGAACGGAACCCACATCACGATGCAAGGACAATTGCGCCGCGCATCGATGATCGATTTCCATTCACGCCGATAGTCGGCTGCCGATTCGGTTGAACGAGTGAATTCTTTATTATCGAATTTTCCGAACGGATCCCATTCGGCCGAGCGATCGCCGCTGGGCATGTCTTGCCACACGAGCATGCCGAGTTTGTCGCAATGATGATACCAGCGAGCCGGTTCGACCTTGACGTGCTTACGGATCATATTGAACCCGTAAGCCTTCGTCTGTTCGATGTCGAACCTGAGTGCCGCATCGGTCGGTGCCGTGTAAAGTCCATCGGGCCAGAACCCCTGATCGAGTGGCCCGACCTGAAACAGAGGCTCGTTGTTGAACATGATGCGAGTTGTCCCCTTCGCATCTTTTCCCAGCGAAATTTTTCGCAGTGCCGAATACGACTTGACGGCATCAAGCATCGGCACCGACGCCTTCTTTTTCGCAGCATCGTCGTTTTGCTTCAGAAATGAAGTTGCATCAATTTGCGAGACATCCGCGTTCGGGTCAGCGACGAGCGCAACATTGACATCGATCAGATGCGGGTTATCGGGCGACCAGACGTGCGATGCAATATCAGCATCTTTGCGGCCGAGAGGAACGATGATCGGTCGGGACATTTCCGGCGTCCAGATCGTGGCAGTGATTGCCCCTGACTTTGAGGACGACGGAGAATTCGCGACGACTCCGACCCTGTAGCCGGGACGAGGATTGACGACATTGGCTTCGACAATCAATTGCCGTTGGTCGAGATCAGGCGTGATGGTGACACTGCGAATGAATGTTGCGGGGACCGGTTCCAGCCAAACGGTCTGCCAGATCCCCGTTGTCGGCGTATAAAAGATTCCGCCGGGTTTTTGAACCTGTTTGCCTCGTCCCTGGAATCCCCCGTCGCTCGGATCCCAAACCGCCACGATCAGTTCGTTTGCTCGACCCGCTTCAAGCGATTTCGAGATATCGAACGAGAACGGGTCGTATCCTCCTTTGTGCGACCCGATTTCTTTTCCGTTGATCCAGACAGTCGTCTCCCAATCGACGGCTCCGAAGTGGAGCAGGATGTTTTTTCCTGCCCATTCCGGGTCGACTTTTCCCGCATTCGTCGGGACTGAAAATGTCTTTCGATACCAGAGTTTGTTTTCGGGGCCGACGAATTTCATGACCCCCGACAGTGCCGACTCGACAGGAAACGGGACGAGGATCTTTTCGGACTCCCACCGGGATGGCTGTCCCTCTGCTTTGGGCAGGATCGCATAGTCCCACAAACCGTTCAGATTGAGCCATTGATCGCGAACCAGTTGAGGTCGCGGGTATTCGGGATGAACGGTCTCGGGCGAAACGTCAGCCGCCCATTTTGTCATCAAAGGCGATTTTTTGGCCTGCCAGTCGGCCGCACAGACCGGTAACGCCCAAAAACAAACGACAAAAAACACGACGCGAATCATCAGCGACAGCCTTCATGGAGAAATGAACCGCACGATCAGAATAACGTGCCGCATGGAAGTCGCTGAAGATATCCGCCCGTCGAAAGATCGGCAAGCTTTGAATTACCACATCACAAGGCGTCCATCGACCGTCTTCACTTCGATGCTGGTGCCATAGTCAATTGAAGGGACAAACTTCCTGAGTCCCGACGTGAACTTCAGCGAACCCCCTCGTTCTTTGTCCAGTTTGATGGTGCCGACCGCTTCGTCTGCGATAAAGACAAACAGTTTCGTCCCCGTGGGTAACGGAACGTTCGAGATGTGAATGACGGTCTCTTCCTGGTCGGGTGTTTTCTGTTCATTTCGGGTGACCACATGGCGAGCCCAACCGGACGCCGCAAAGTGGCCCCGGCACCCGATCAATTTGATTTTTGTCGCTTGTTTGGAGGCCCATACAGGAGATGCAAACAAAATGAAACCAGCAACGACAACGCACAATCGAACTCGCATTGAATGACTCATACGAATGATTCCAGAAAACG
>JANXOO010000671.1 GCA_025353525.1 Schlesneria sp.
GACGATTTGCTCGATCGCGTCTTTCGTGAATCGGGATTGCAACCGATGGAGCGAGGATTGGCGACAGAACTGGCTTGCGGCGTTGTGCGGCGTCAGGCGACGCTCGATGCGATCCTGAAGTCACTGGTGGCGCGACCGTCCGATCAGGTCGAACCCGCGCTGTGGACGATTCTGCGACTGGGTATTTACCAGATCATGATTCTTGATGGCATTCCCGCTCATGCCGCCGTCCACGAGACGGTCGAACTTTGCAAACGAGCAGGCCGGATGCGCTGGAGCGGATTTGTGAATGGTGTGTTGCGTGGAGCGACGCGACTTGCCACAGATGAATTCGTCAGCGAACCGTCGGCCCAGGCCGTGCCTGTCGGCGAGAATCGGCACAGAAAGCTGAACGAACCCGTATTCTTTGAGCCTTCGGCCGACTTCCCGGCCTATCTTGCCAGTGCGTACAGCATGCCGCTTTGGTTGGTCGAACGCTGGGTGAAACGGTTCGAGCCTGCCGAAATGTTGCGACTGTGTGCCTGGTTCAATACGCCGCCCGCGTTGATGGTGCGAGCCAATACGATTCGGTCTTCGACGGACGAGGTCGTTGCCGCGTTTGGTGAAGCCGGGATCAAGATGCGTCAATTCGATCGCTCGGGAACATTTGTGGTCGAAGGTGTTTCACGCGTCGATCAATTGCCCGGATATGCCGAAGGGCGGTTTGTGGTGCAGGATTTCTCTGCCAGCCATGCCGCATTGCGACTCGCGCCGCAACCCGGTCAACGGGTTTGGGATGTGTGTGCCGCGCCAGGCGGCAAGTCGTGTCATCTCGCTGCGATCATGCAAAACCAGGGTGAAATACTCGCCACAGATATCCGGTCGGATCGACTGGAAGTCGTTCATGAAAACGCATCAAGGCTCGGTGCTACAATTATTCGGACTCGATTGGTCGACGAAGAAGGATTCCGGCTTCCTCCGGGCCCCTTCGATGCGATTCTGATCGATGTCCCGTGTTCAAACACGGGAGTCCTTGGAAAGCGTCCTGAAGCTCGTTGGCGAATCACGCCCGAAGGGCTGCGGGAATTGGCTCATATACAGGCCAATCTGCTAGGCTGGTCGCTCGAACGCCTTGCACCCGGTGGCCGGCTTGTTTATTCGACGTGCAGCATTGAACCGTCCGAGAACCAGGAGATTGTGCAGCAAGTATTGCAGTTTTTTCCGAAAGCAAGGCTGGTTGAAGAAGAACAGTTCCTGCCAGGACAGCCTGGCGATGGTGCCTATCAGGCACTGATCGTCACTGACCAGCAATAGGCTTTGATTATTCAGATTACCTTGACAGCCGTCGATCAGAGAGAAAAATCGGTGAATCGGTGAACTTTAAAGGCCGGTAGCACGATACGACAGCCGGCAAACCGTAAGATCATTGAACTGTTTCGGTAACAAGCGAGTCTCGAAAGTAAAATGGCCGGTCCATGACCACTCCGTACCACGCACGAAACTTCGCTCCCGAACTGACCCGACAGCACGGGCCAGACGGGGTGGATCGTTTGTCGCTGGTGTTGTTCGACGCCTGCAGCACTCGTGATCTCGAATACGATTTGATCTATGTGAACGGCGACAACAACCTCGACAATCTGCGCCGTGACAACCAGACGAGGAAGGTCCGCTTGATCGAAGACGAGTTTCAGCGGCTCATGTTCGCCGTGGAGGACGTGTGAAATGGCACTGAATAAGATCACGATCAAGGGATACCGTTCGATTCGGGAACTCGACACTTTCGAGCTTGGCCCCGTCAACGTCCTGATCGGCGCAAACGGTTCGGGCAAAAGCAATTTTGTCAGTTTCTTTTCGCTGCTCAGGGAGATCGTTGATGGTCGGTTGGCCCTCGCTGTGAATCGAGCCGGTGGTGCGGATGCTCACCTGTATTTAGGTCCGCAGATCACTAAACAGCTCTACGTCAACCTTGTTTTTGGAGAGAACGGGTATGGCTTCACATTAGAGCCAACTGCCGACAACCGGCTCGTGTTTGCCGATGAACGGATCAAGTGGTCGGGGCGTCCGCCTTACGATGTGAATCGGTCGATTGGTTCAGGACACAGTGAGTCGAAGCTGAAAGAGCAGATCAAGGAAGGTCAACAGAACAAGGCGATCAGCGAACACATCTACAATACTGTATCAAGGTGGGTCGCCTATCACTTTCACGACACGAGCAATACCGCCGCGATGCGGCGAACCGGCTCGATACGGGATAACGAACGCCTTCGCCCCGATGGTGGAAATCTCGCCGCCTTCTTGTACTACCTCAGAGAGCAAGAGACAGCATCCTTCACGCTGATTTGCGACACGATTCGACTGGTGGCTCCCTACTTCGACGAATTCACCTTGCGACCTCAGAAGGCGAAGGATGAGGAGATCATTGAATTGGAATGGAAGCAAAAGGGAACTGACTATCCCTTCCATCCTGGCCAATTGTCGGACGGGACGCTGCGATTCATCGAATTGGCAACAGCATTGCTGCAACCGAAGCCCCCTCAGACAATCGTGATCGACGAGCCAGAACTCGGCCTTCATCCCTATGCCATCTCGGTGTTGGCGGATCTGATCCAATCGGCTGCGGAAAGGACGCAGGTCATCATTTCTACGCAGTCTGCAACGCTCCTCGACTACTTTGAGCCGCAGCAGATCATTGTGGTGAACCGTCAGGACGGACAATCCACTTTTGAGCGACTTGATCCGTCGACACTGAGCCAATGGATGGAAGACTATTCCGTCGGAGAGCTATGGCAAAAGAATGTCGTTCGTGGAGGGCCAGCCCGTGAATGAGTTGGTTGTGATTGTTGAAGGAGAAACCGAACAAACCTTTGTGCGAGATCAATTGGCGGCTCATCTTGCTCTGCACAACACAAGCGTCTGGCCGGTCCTGCCTGGCAGGCATCGGAACCACGGAGGTGTCAGGAAATGGGAAGTCGCCCGACAGGACATCATTCGCACATTGAAGGAAGGGCGTCATGGCTCGACCATGTTCGACTATTACGCCATGCCGGTTGATTGGCCGGGGCGACAAGCGGCAGTTGGCAGGCCGTGGCATGAGAGAGCGACGACTGTGGAGCAAATGATGCATGCCGACATCACCGCGGCAATGGGCGGAAGATTCGATTCGAAGTATTTCATTCCCTACGTTCAATTGCATGAGTTCGAGGCTCTGGCATTTGCCGATGTCCGCGTGCTGGCTTCAATCTTGTCCCCCATTAGCAGGGATTCCGCTGACACGCTGCTGCAGTCATTCAGTGACGTTCTGATTGAAGCTGAACATCCGGAAGCCATCAACGATGGTTACGAAACCTGTCCCTCACGTCGAATTTCAAAGATTGTCCCAGCGTACAAGAAGCGTGCTCAAGGTCCAATCATCACGAGTCGGATTGGAATCGATTCGTTGCGAAAGCAGTGCCCTCATTTCGGCGAATGGTTGACACGTTTGGAACAACTCACTGTCGGAGGAGCGTGACTCATGGAAAACCGACGCTCAACCCCATCTTCGCTGGCACCTTCATTGCCGAGGCAAGGCCCCGGCATTTCATTGGTAACATGATGACTCATCGCGACTCGAAATTGATCTCGTCCGGAAATATGACATGGCGGGCGATCGCCGATTGGGCGCGGTGGCCTGCCGATTGGACGGTTTCGGAAGTGGCCGGCGTAGCAACCGATTCAAAAGACCGGGTGTTTGTTTTCAATCGGGGAGATCATCCGGTCGCTGTGTTCGATCCTGAAGGGAACCTGTTGTTCGATTGGGGTGCGGGGCTTTTTGTTCGTCCGCACGGGATCTGGATCGGGCCCGACGATTCCGTTTACTGCACCGATGACCTCGATCATACCGTGCATAAATTCACTCCCGAGGGTCGTCGGTTGTTCACGCTGGGGACGAGCGGCCGTCCATCCGATACCGGAGCGACATCGATCGACTATCGGACGATCAAATACAGCGGGCCTCCGTTTCACTTCCCGACGAACCTGGCGGTCGCACCGGGTGGTGACCTTTACATTGCGGACGGCTACGGGAATGCTTGTATTCACAAGTTTTCTGCCGATGGCCAACTGCAATTCTCGTGGGGTACACCTGGGTCTGGTCCCGGTCAGTTTCACGTTCCGCATGGAATTGCGATCGACAAACAGGGGGTCGTCTACGTTGCCGATCGCGAGAACAATCGGCTGCAACTGTTTTCGCCGGACGGCGGATTTTTATCCGAATGGACGGATGTGGCGCGACCGTGCGAACTGGCGTTTGACACGGCCGGTCGTGTCTATGTCGCGGAATTGGGGTACCGATCAGGAATGTGGCCAGGTACGTCCGCTCCTGCCGCCGATTCGACGGGGGGACGCGTCAGCATCTTCGACCCGTCGGGAAAACTGTTGGCCCGATTCGGGGGTGGCGAACACCCGTGCGAACCAGGCGACTTTTTCGCTCCTCATGACATCTGGCTTGATTCAAAAGGAAGCTTTTACCTGTCCGAGGTTGTCTGGTCGGCGAACGGATGCAAACATCCAGCGACCGGAAAATATCACACGTTGCAAAAGTTCGAAGTTGTTTTGCCCTGAACCCTGTCGGAGCAGATTCATGAAAGCATGGCGGTTTTATGCGTTTGGTGACTTGCGATTGGATGACATCCCCGAACCCGTTTGCAAGCCGGGTCATGTGATTGTTGAACCATTGTGCGTTCAGCCCAGTGTCACGGAGGCTCAACTGGCGTTCGGGATACCGACCCTGGCCTACGATCGCGTGAAACAACGGCTGGAAACCGAGGCACCGATTCAGCTCTTCGGGCACGAGTTCTGTGCGCGCATTGTCGAGATTGGTGCCGGAGTCACCGGGTATCACATTGGAGATCGGGTTGCTGCACGGGCCAAGCTTCCGTGTGGCGATTGTCCGCTTTGCCGTTCCGAACGCAGCACACTGTGTCGCCGCGGTCCCGTGATCGGTTTCGATCAACCCGGCTGTTTCAGCGAGCGAGCGTTGTTGCCGGAAATCTCGTTGGTCAAAGTTGACGACCGGATCTCGAACAGTGTGGGCGCGTGTTTGCAATCCTTGAGCGACAGTGTGGCCGCCGTCGAAACGGCCAGAATTGAGATTGCCGATACGGTCGTCATCTTCGGACAGGGAAGCATGGGTCTGGAATGCCTGCAAATCGCACGGATCAGCGGTGCAGGGCAGGTCATCACCGTCGATGTCCGCGACGAAGCGTGCGCTGTCTCTCTTGAACTGGGTGCCGATCACGCGCTGAACGCGAAAACGTGTGATGTTGTCGCAACGATCCGGGAATTGACCGGAGGTAACGGTGCCGATGTCGTATTCGAATGCGCTGGCGGAAGCCCGAAGCAAGGTCTGGCCGGTCATCAGACATTGCTCAACGCTCTGAATTCGGTACGATCAGGTGGCAAGATTATTGGCGTTTCGTGGTTCGGTGGACCGGTTGAATTGCCGATTGACCTGTTTCGCGAACGGAGCTTGCGATATCTGTTTCCGGATATCAGCACGCGAGAACACCTGGCACATACGGTGCGGTTGGTCGCATCGGGTCGCGTTCGGCTGGAACCGACGATCCGGCACGTGTTGAACGGCATCGAATCGGTTCCTCAGGCGTTCGAGATCACGGCCAACAAGGGAAAGTATCAGGCGATCAATCCAGCTCAAGTCGTTTTTCAGAATTGACAGCACCGTCACCTGTAACGGTACTTCGTGACACGAGGCACGACGCATTGACTCCGGACAGATTTGTTGTCGATCCTGGGGAATGAAGAGCTCAATTCGTTGGCAGAACTGGTCAACGGGTCAAAGATGATTTTGGTGAGAGTGATGTTTCGGCGGTTTCTTGTGTCTGACGTGGCTCAACGGTGTCCTCAGCGGATTTGCCTGATCAAGCCGAGTGCGCTGGGGGATGTCGTGCAGACAATCCCGCTACTGCCGGTACTCAGGCAGGCGTTCCCCGAAGCCCGGATTTCGTGGGTCGTCAACCGGGAATTGCGAGACCTCGTCGACGGACATCCGGCGCTGGCGGAATCGATTCCGTTTGACCGACGTGGTGGCTGGTCTGCATGGGCGAGTCTTTTGTCGACGCTGCATCGTCGACGCTTTGACCTCGTCATCGATTTGCAGGGACTTCTCAGGACGGGCGTGATGACGGCGGCAACTCGTGCGCCCGTGCGCATTGGATTGCAGACGGCTCGGGAAGGATCCCGGTACTCGTTGAACTGTATCGTGCCGGGAACTCCTCGCGAGATGGCCGCTCATGAGCGGTACTGGCGATTGGCGGAACAGTTGGGACTAGGGGCTTCGCCACGCGAAACGTTCATCGCCACGTCGGCTGCGGATGATGATTGGGCCATGCGACAGACAAGTCAGCTTCCTCGTCCCGTTTTTGCCGTTCATCCGGGGGCTCGCTGGGAGACCAAGCGGTGGCCCGTCGCCAGGTTTGCTGACGTGATGTCTCAAGCGAGCCAGGCGTGGTCGGGAAGCTGTTTGATACTGGGAAGCAAGGCTGAAAAGGTTGACGCTGATCGATTGGAACTTGACCTTGCCGAACGATCAGGTTTCGGTGCCCAGTCCCGTGTTGTCAATCTTGCCGGACAATCGACGCTGAAACAATTGTCAGCGCTGCTGCGCCGAGTCGATTTTGCAATCAGTAACGACTCGGGTCCAATGCACCTCGCCGCCGGACTGGGTGTGCCGACGCTGGGACTTTTTACGTGTACTTCTGCGCTTCGATCGGGGCCACCCGGCGATCAACACGAAATGGTCTCGACGACCGTTTCGTGCGCGGCCGGATATCACAAGACGTGCCCTCATCGCGGCGAATTGCATCTGGCGTGCCATCGGGAGCTCGATGTAGAACGGGTTTGGCTCGCACTGCAACGGCTTGTTCAGAAGAACGGTCCATTGCGCGGTGTGGCATAAAGTGGACGGGAACAGCGACATCCAACCCAGGATTTCAACGTTCAGCATTTTGTTTAAGTCGGGACACACGACATGAATTCAGTCAGCGACCAGATAACTCGACGACATTTTTTTGGCCGAACGGCGATGGGGCTCGGTTCGGCTGCACTCGCTTCGCTTGTTGGTCGCGAGGCCGGTGCGAATCCGGTCGCACCACTCTTTCCCGCCAAAGCCAAACGGGTGATCTGGCTGTTTCAGTCGGGAGCTCCCTCGCAGATGGACTTGTTCGATTACAAGCCGCGTCTGACCGAATTCCATAAACAGGAACTTCCCGCGTCGATTCGCATGGGCCAGCGGCTGACGGGAATGACTTCGGGTCAGACCAGTTTTCCTGTTGCCGCATCGAAGTACAAGTTCGCTCAATATGGCGAAAGCGGAATGTGGCTCAGCGAAATGTTACCGTATACCGCAGGGATCGCCGACGAGATGTGCCTGATCCGGTCGATGCACACCGAAGCAATCAATCACGATCCCGCGATCACGTTCATTCAGACGGGCAGCCAGCTTCCAGGTCGCCCGAGTTTCGGGTCGTGGGTCGATTACGGTCTGGGAACGACGAACGAAAACCTGCCCGCGTTCGTCGTGATGATTTCGAAAGGAGCAGTAAAGGGTCAAGGTCTGTTGGCCCGGTTGTGGGGGAGCGGCTTTCTGCCGTCGCAGCACCAGGGTGTCAAGCTGCGAGGAATCGGCGACCCTGTGTTGTATCTCACAGACCCGCAGGGGATGGACCGCGAAGGACGCCGTCAGATGCTCGACGGACTCGCCGAGTTGAACGGGCTGCAATTTGCGGATGTCGGTGATCCCGAGATCACCGCCCGAATCGCCCAGTACGAACTGGCATTCCGGATGCAGACTTCCGTTCCGGAACTGATGGATATGTCGGGAGAATCGGCGAGTACATTCGAGCTCTACGGAGAAGACTCGAAGAAGCCGGGAACGTATGCCGCGAACTGTTTGCTCGCACGGCGACTGGTCGAACGAGGAGTGCGGTTCATCCAGCTTTATCACCGCGACTGGGACCATCATGGCGGCCTGCCAGACCGGATGGTGCAGCAGTGCAAGGAAACGGATCAGGCATCGGCAGCACTGGTGCTCGATCTGAAGCAGCGCGGGTTACTCGACGATACGCTGGTGATCTGGGGCGGCGAATTCGGGAGGACGGTCTACTGCCAGGGCGCGATTACCGATACCACGTACGGACGTGACCATCATCCCCGATGCTTTTCGCTATGGATGGCGGGTGGCGGTGTGAAGCGAGGAATGGTCTTTGGCGAGACGGATGACTATTCGTATAACATCGTTCGTGACCCCGTTCATGTCCATGATTTACAGGCAACGATTCTCAATCAGATTGGCATTGATCACACGAAACTGACCCATCGGTTTCAGGGACGTGATTTCCGGATCACCGATGTCCACGGGAAAGTGGTTCGCGAGATTCTTGGATGATTCCGTTATTCGTCTCTTCGGGACGCTGAAGGTGACTTATGACAATTGTTCGTGCGCAGACCAATTGAGCCTGAATACGAATCAGGACAGGCTAAAGCTTGAACTCCAACGAAGTGCGTTAAATCCGGTTCAGGATCGCGTCAGTTTCTGGAAGCGAATCAGCAGGTCTTTTGTGACGGGGCCGGGTTCGCCTGTTCCGATTTTTCGTCCGTCGAGACTGACGACTGCGACCACCTCGGCGGCGGTTCCGGTCAGAAACATCTCGTCCGCGATGTACAAGTCGTGCCTGGTGAGCGATGTCTCGCGGACTTCGTAGCCACCTTCAACCGCCAATTGCATGACCGCGTTGCGAGTGATCCCTTCGAGAATGCCCGCGTCCAGACCAGGTGTCAACAAAACGCGATGCTTGACGATGAAAATGTTATCGCCCGTACATTCCGCGACTTCGCCTTTGTGGTTAAGCATCAATGCTTCGACCATTCCGGCATCGGTTCCTTCGATCCGCGCCAGAATATTATTCAAATAGTTCAATGACTTGATCCGGGAACTGAGCGCACCTGGATGATTGCGAATCGTGCTGGCCGTCACGAGGTGCATTCCCTTCGTATAGGTCTCGGGCGGATACAACGAAATTGTATCGGCAATCACGATCACCTTCGGGTTACTCGTTTTGCGGATATCAAGACCCAGACTTCCCGCACCGCGAGTCACGACCAGCCGTACGTACCCATCGTCCAGATGATTCGCTTTCACCGTTTCTTCGACTGCCGCCATGATCGCAGCGGGTGACATCGGAATCACCAGCCGAATCGCTTTGGCACTCTCGAACAGGCGATCGATGTGCTGCTGATGCAGAAAGACCCGCCCACCATAAACGCGAATCCCTTCGAAGACGCCGTCACCGTAAAGCAGACCGTGGTCG
>JANXOO010000678.1 GCA_025353525.1 Schlesneria sp.
AAGCGTTCGAGTTCCGCAGCGTACGCACTGTACGACATCGACGCGATGCCGAGCATAATCCCTGCGAACCGACCACTATGTTGAGTTGCCATGATTTCAATACGCCCTCTTTCTGATCGCCTCGAAGTTTTTTGCAGGCTAGCGATTGTCCGCCAAACTCTGCAAGTGGCCGCGTTGTTGGCGATGCTGCCTTGCCTGACGCCCATGGCGTTTGCCCAGTTAAATCCAGGTGACGCCACGGACGAAGCAGGGATGCAAGCATACACTCAGGAGATCCGAAACACCGAGATTTCATTTTCGATGGTTCCGATTCCTGGCGGTGAATTTCTGATGGGAAGCCCCGACTCAGAACCCGGACGAAACGATGACGAAGGCCCTCAACACAAGGTGAAAGTCGAACCGTTCTGGATGGGAAAAACGGAAGTGACCTGGGACGAATTCGAGCTGTGGTCGATTCGACTGGAACGAGCGTTGCGAGATTTTGGCGGTGCCGAAAAAGGCCCCCTCGAAAAAGCCGCAGACATCGTCACCAAGCCGACGAACCCGTATACCGACATGTCGTTCGACATGGGAAAAGACGGTGGTTTTCCCGCAATCTGTATGACACAGCACGCTGCAAAAACCTACTGCGAATGGTTGTCAGCGAAGACCGGACGATACCATCGCCTGCCGACCGAAGCCGAATGGGAATACGCGTGTCGAGCCAATACGACGACCGCGTATCACTTTGGCGACGATCCGAAAATGCTCGGCGACTATGCCTGGTATGATGGAAACAGCACCGAAAACGGGAAAACCCGATACCACAAGGTTGGCAAAAAAAAGCCGAACCCGTGGGGCTTGCACGATATGCATGGCAACGTTGCCGAATGGGTACAAGACCGCTTCGAAGCCAATTTCTACGGAAAATTCAAACCGAACGAGGCGATCAAATTTCCGCTGTGTCTGGCCGATGACGAGTACCCTCGTGTCGCGCGGGGTGGTGCCTGGGATCGCGGTTCCGACGCATGTCGCAGTGCGACTCGGCTGGCCTCTGACCCTGAATGGAAACAGCAGGATCCACAAAATCCTAAAAGTGCCTGGTATATGACCGATGCGTTGTGGGTGGGGTTCCGCGTCATTCGCCCCTTACGGACTCCCACCGGCGACGAACGAAAAAATATGCGACTGGACGCCGTTATCCCCAAAGGCGTGAAACCGCGAGTAACCATCGAATAATCCATGGCAACCGGGACGAGTCCTGTGGCTTCAGCCACGGTTCTCGTCTGCGATGACAATTATTGCCCCGGTCAGTCATTCAGAATGTTTGTGCTTCCCCGACTGCGTTTTCTACTTTCAACGTCACTTACAACTGAGGAGTCAAAATGAACCACGGCGAAAAGAACCCTGTGATCGCCACGCGGCGCGACTTTCTGAAGACATCAGCCATCGCCACAGGGGGCGCGGCACTCATTGTACCGACGGGATTCAGCAGCAGTCTGTTCGCCAGCGGCGACGACACGATCAAGGTCGGCCTGATCGGCTGCGGCGGTCGAGGTACCGGTGCCGCTGGCCAAGCGCTTTCGACCAACGGAAACGTCAAGCTGACGGCCGTCGGTGATGCGTTTCCTGATAATGCACGCGGTGCCATCGAAGGAATTAAAGGGGGACTTGGCTCCAAATCCGATCGCGTTCAAGTCTCGCCCGACAAGATCTTCGACGGGCTGGATGCCTATCAGAAGGTCCTCGACAGCGGTGTCGACCTGGTAATCCTCGCCACGCCGCCCGGTTTTCGACCGATTCACTTTGAAGCCGCGGTCAAAGCGGGCAAGCACATCTTTATGGAAAAGCCGGTTGCCGTCGACGCCCCCGGTGTCCGCCAGGTCATCGAAGCCAACAAGATTGCAAAAGAAAAGAAATTGAAGGTTGGCGTTGGACTGCAACGTCACCATCAGGCCGGATACCTCGAAACGATCAAACGCATCAAGGACGGCACGATCGGGGATATCGTCACCTTGCGAGCATACTGGAACGGGACAACGCCCTGGGATCCTCGCAAGACGCGCGAACAGTGCAAAACGGAAATGGAATACCAGGTCATCAACTGGTACTACTACAACTGGCTGAGTGGCGACCACATTTGCGAACAGCACATCCACAACCTGGACGTCTGTAACTGGGTCATGGGTGGCCAAGACGCCGAAGCAGCTTACCCGGTCAGAGCGAGCGGAATGGGTGGCCGTCAGGTTCGAGTCGACAAGAAATACGGCGAAATCTTCGACCACCACTTTGTCGAATACGAATATAAGAGCGGAGCCCGGCTGTACAGCCAATGCCGCCAGATGGGGGGTTGCTGGAACAGCGTGTCGGAACACGTCCACGGAACGAAGGGGACATCCAATCCCGGTGGCAACATTCGTGGCGCGGGAATCGACTGGGACTTCAAGGACAAGCAGAAAGACGCCTACCAGGTCGAGCACGACGACCTGTTCGCAGCGATCCGGAAGGGGACGGAGTACAACGAAGGCGACAACGGAGCATACAGCTCAATGACCGCAATCCTTGGTCGACTCTGCACTTATTCGGGCAAGGAAATTGCGTGGGATGACGCGATCGCATCGAAAGTCAGCCTGGCCCCGAAAAGCTATACATGGGATTCCGAACCGCCGATTAAGGCAAACGCCGAAGGGGTCTATCCAGTCGCCGTCCCCGGCCTTTCCAGGGTTCTCTAGTCGCTGATGATCGCAAAGAATGAAATGATCCCGGTGGCATTTGCCACCGGGATCTTACTTTTAATATCGCCGGCAAAAACGATCTCGGACGAATCCCGAAAGTGCAGGTCGTCCGAGCTTGGGGAGAAGATTCGGGGTCGGGAGCAGAACCAGCATCGAACTTCACTCTTCCTTTGCGTCTTTGCGTCTTTGCGTTTAACTTCCTGATCTTTCCCCCCGTACGTCCCTGCGATCATTCGCGTTGGATCTCGAGTGGAAATTGGCAGATGAGTCGCGACAAAGAAACGCAGGAATTTAACGCTAAGCCGCAAAGATGCCAGGAAGCAAAGAAGACAACGGATCAACCTGCAGAGTCTGAGATTTTTCTCCGCACGTGATTCAAACCCGGAAAGTCGTTTGCCGCCCTTCGCGATTTCATGCAACGTACGACAGCGGAGGTTTGTTGCGCCTTGTCGGGACTTTCGGGATATTTGGGGGACCAGTCACCCAGGGCGGCACTCTGGGGGAATGCCCGCTTCGCTCTGCCTCTGGGCTGACTTGTTGTTGGCCTTTCAGGCCGCAGGAAAGAATTGACACTCTGGTTTTCTACAAACCACAGATAACAAACCACAGATAACAAACCACAGACGACCAACTATGGTCGTAATCGTCCACCGACCGGGCTGGGAACGGTTCCCCGTACTCACCTGCCACCATGCGGTGTTTCACGGCGAGCGATTGGGACATCGCGATTTGAAGTGCCTGTGACCGCTTATTTCCCTGCCAGTGTTGCCAACGCTTTGTCCAGTGCCACTTCCAAATCGTTGATCGATGTCTGCGAAAATCCGACTTCGTGAAAGACGATTCGATTCTGCCTGTCGACGACCCACAATTGCGGGATACTGTCGACTTCCAGTTCCGACAGAACCTTTGTCGCACCGTATCCGTTGGGCCACGGAACTTTCAGATCCGACACGAATTTGCGACTGAGTTCGATCGATTTGGAATCGGCACCTTCGGAAGTCAGTCCGACGAATCGAACGCCCCGGCTCTTGTACTTCTCGTGGATGCCGACGACTTGTTCAGTCGCTATTCGGCACGGGCCACACCAATAGGCCCAGGCGTCCACGACGATCACCTGCCCCTTGAAATCGCCTCCCGCTGGAGCCGAGCCGTTAATCCACCCCACAGCCGTGATCGGTGGAAATTGTCGACCAATCTGAGGTGAGGCGGGCGGGCGAGCCATCTGCTGAAAAAGCATCGCAAAACCGATAGCGATCGCACCAATGATTGTAATCGCGATCAAAAGGCCGCCTGGGCCGCGCCTCACGGGAAGTTCGTCATTCATTGTGTTTGCCTTCCGATTGACGGCAATGTCTCTGTGGTTCATTCATTAATTCGTGTTCTTTGTGTTGGAGTGGGCGTTTGTTTCGGGATGAGGAATTCGTGATTGGTCTTTGTCATGTGGGGATACGCAGCGACGTGGCGGATCGGTCGGAGCCTCGCCTTCCCATGATGCGGATTCGCCGTTTCTTGCTTGTCTTCTCTGTGTCTCGGTGCCTCTGTGGTTATCTTCCTCTTTCGACGATTCGCCCTGGAGAAATCCAGGGCATGTCAGCAACTTGCGACAATTGTTGATGCACCGATCCTGACCCTTCGGGTTACCTGAAGCGAATGCCATCAGGCATTCCCCTACAACCCGTAAAGCTCTGAATACTTCCCGCGAAGATGCGCGATCAACGGCAAATGCGATAACGATTCGCCTGTCACGATCTCCACGAGTCGGCTGGCCCTGTAACGCTTGCCGTGACGGTGAATCTTTTCGTTCAGCCATGCCTTCAATGGTTTGAAGTCACCTCGTGAACACAGGTCATCGACGTTCCCCAGATCGCGTTTCGCTGCGTTGTAGAATTGGGCGGCGTACATATTCCCCAGTGCATACGTCGGGAAATATCCCAGTAACCCGGCACTCCAATGAATGTCCTGCAGACATCCGTTCGCATCGCCCGGAACCGCCAACCCGAAATATTGAGTCACTTTTTCGTTCCATGCGACCGGCACGTCCGCCGGTTTCAACTTGCCCGAGACCAGGTCTTGCTCGATCTCGAATCTCAGCATGATGTGCAAATTGTATGTCACTTCGTCGGCTTCGACACGAATCAGCGACGGACGGACATCGTTGATTGCAAAACAGAATTCGTCCAGCGATACATCACCCAGTGCTTTGGGAAACGCACTGCGGGCTGTCGGGAACAGGTACTGCCAGAACGAGCGACTGCGACCGATGAAGTTCTCCCACAGTCGCGACTGTGATTCATGAATCCCTAACGATGCGGCCTGGCCGATCCCTGTCCCGAAGCTGTCACGAGGCAGCCCCTGTTCGTAGATCCCGTGTCCCGATTCGTGCAACACTCCGAAAAATGCCGAATTGAAGTGGTGGTCGTTATAGCGGGTTGTCAGACGGCAATCACCGGGACCAAACCCGCTGCAAAAAGGATGGGCCGACTCGTCAATGCGGCCCGATTCAAAATCGAATCCGATCGCTTTGGACGCTCCTTCAGCCAGCACAATCTGCGGCGTTTTGGGATAGTGCCTCGACAATATTTCGAGATTGGGTCGACGCGAAGAATGTTGGATCGCGGCGACCAGCTTGACCAGTTCGTCTCGCAACGGCGTAAACACACGCTGGACTTCTGCCGCAGTCATCCCCGGTTCGTAGTCGTCCAGCAATGCGTCGTAAGGGACTCCGTCCCCGTAACCGACCGCTGCCGCTTCCTCGCGTTTCAAACCGATCATTTTTTCCAGCCACGGCAAAAACGCTGCGAAATCGGAATCTTCGCGAGCTGATACCCAGGCTTGTTGCGACAGAGTCGTCGTGTGCGACAATTCTTCAACAAGTCGACGGGGAAGTTTTGTCTGCCTGTCGAACGACCTGCGCGCTTCCCGAATGTTCACCACGCGATCTGAATCGGCATCACCCAAATCGGAACTGCGTTCGAGTTCCGAAAGCAATTCTCCAATTCCTGGCGACGTGGCCCGTTCGTGGGCAAGTCCCGCCAGCAATCCCAACTGGTCAGCACGAAAAGCGGCGCCATGGCCGGGCATAAACGTTTGCTCGTCCCAGCTCAGGACGCTGCCACAAGATCCGATCAATGCGGCTTCGCGAAGAAGCCGAACCAGTTCGGAATAAAGATGATCCGTGTGAGCCATGAGGTCTTCCGTAGTGATACTTCGCGCGGCCTGAACGCCTCGTTCATCTCCGCGAATCCGCAAGGTGACGTTTCGTGTCAGATATTCTCACAGCAACGGTCGCCGTACAAGGATCGTGCAGATTCCATTCGTCGATCCTGTCCGCGGCACAAGTCGCATGTCCGATTCTGGCAGCGTCAGAGCATTGCCTTACAACCGGCACAACACGCACACATTGTACGACCACTTCGGCGAGTTTGACGATTGAGAAGACTTCGAGAATCGCGTGGTCTTTTCGCCTCACGATGCCGAAATGCAACGTATGTTCGTGGAAGACCAGAGTGCGACGATCCCCCTTCGTCGCGATCACGATGACTCAACTTCCAACTGGAGTGGTACGATGAGGATGACTGTTTCCGATCTGATGTGCGAAACGCCCGTGACAATCAGCGCTCGCAGCTCGTGCGATCAGGCACTGGAAGCGTTCTTCGAGTATGAAACTCCGGAACTTTACGTTGTCGATGCCACAGGACGTTTTTTGGGGGTTCTGCCCGACTATGAATTGATCAAGGCACAATTGAGCGGCGAAGCACAGACCGCCTGCGTCCAACAATTGATGTCCAGCTCAATTCGCTGCTTCACGCCGGGTACTGACGCTGCGGAAGTGGCGAGACTGTTCCGGGACAGCAGTTGCAGCCGGGTTCCCGTCGTCAAATCGGGTCGGTTGGTCGGAGTTGTCACGCGCAGCGATGTTATACGTCTGATGGCAGTTTTGCGCCGAATCGATCCACCGGTTGTCACGAAGACCGAAGGACCGAAGCGTCCAAAAATGATGGACCGTCCGAAGACGGCCGCAATGCGGACATCGCGAGCAAAGTCGATCAGCCCCAAACCTGCCACATCGAGAAGCCGGGCAAAAGTTGCGAATCGCAGTTCGCGGTCGTCGTCGAAGCGATAGGTTCCTGGCGGCGCACTGAAACGGGTTTGCCATCGCAGATCCCTTCCTGGCCGCGATCGCTCACCCGTTCTTCTAAAAACTTCTCGCAGATTGCGCGACGACGATCCTTGGCGTGACAGCGGTAACGTGCGTCCGTTCGATCTCTTAGAATCGGCGCATGAACAATTGTCGCAAGTTGCTGACATGCCGGTGGATTTCTCCAAGGCGAATCGTCGAAAGAGGAAGTGAACCACAGAGGCACAGAGACACAGAGAAGACAAGCAAGAAAAGGCGAAGCCGCATCATGGAAGGGCGAGGCTCCGACCGAGCCGCCACGTCGCTGCATCTCCCCACATGACAAAGACCAATAACGAATTCCTCATCCCGAAACAAACGCCCACTCCAACACAAAGAACACGAATTAAAGAGTGAACCACAAGGCACAGAGAAGACAAGACAGAAAAAAACCACTCCCCAACAAATGCTATGCACGAA
>JANXOO010000683.1 GCA_025353525.1 Schlesneria sp.
TTGGTACGATGGCTGGAAGAAATGGTCGGTTCGGGGGTTCGTGTCATCTGTCTGTTGGCACTTTCCGACAGCGGGACACCCTGCTTTGATGACGGATTGGCGAGGAAGCTGGCATCGCTCGGTATTCCCTGCTTCGGCTGCACTCCGCAAAAATTACCTGAACTTCTGGAAGGGGCACTACGCGGGCACGACCTGCAAAGCCTCGCGACCAGAGTTGCCACTAAAATCAAAGCGGAATCGTAAACTGGTCGCGGTCGTTCAGTCGGCCCGTCGTGCTGCGATGATTCGGGCTTTCCCGTCAAGGCGGGCAAAGATCGCGACGCCAGGAATCGTTCCCGACAGTGGCAGTCGGCGACGCAGCGTATCGGCTTGTATCGGAATATGGCGGCATTTGATTTCGAGTGGCCCGATCGCTTCTCGGCGCAGCCACGCCTTCAGATCGCGTTCGTTGTTAGGCAGGTTCGCCAGCACTTCAAACGCTCGCACGAACGGTGACTCGATTCGTTGGTCTGATGTGAGATATTCCTCAGCCGCGTCGAGTCGGCACAGGCCGATTCGATCGGCCATCACATCGATCAAACCGGCCCGAACGACCGCCGGGTCGGGATCGTAAATGTATCGACCGGGTGGCATCACCGGGACGACCGCTTCCAGAGGATGTCCTGCAATGCTCTCACCTGCGGGTAAAACGGTTGCTCGAAACAGATTGTCGCGAGCGAGTTCCCCGAACCAGATTGTTGCTTCTTTACATTCTCCGTTCAGACTGATCAGTTCCACTTCGGCATTGGCAAACTTTCCACCGAAATTACTGGCCGGACTGACTTTGATGGCGCCACCACGACATCGAGACATCAATTCCCGCAAGTAGTCCAGACCAGGAACATAATCTTCGATCCGGGACACTCGACCTCCCGACCCGGGTCGGCGGTCAGGATCGATATGGACCAGCCCTTCACAATCCGTCAGTTGATGCACATCGACACAGCGGGTTTGAATGCGACTGCCGACGCCGCAGACCTCGGCGTTCCATTCGGTTCTGAGACAGGACGCCGGGTTGATGTCGACTGCCGTGACCTGACACCGTGCGGCCATCGCCAGTGCGTCGCTGCCGATCCCGCTGCACAGATCGAACACCAGTCCATCAAATCGTTGCGCCTTGTATTGAGCGACCAATTCTGATGTCGATTGTTCCAGCCCTTGTCGGTCAAACCACATTCGATCGGCGTGACTGAACTTGATACTTCCTTTCCGACGCAACTCGTGCAACGTCATGGCCGCGCGGACCAGATCGTCCGGATACTGGCGGCGCAGCGCCGTTTGCACGCCCAGTTCGGAACCCGTCGCGGCCGCGATCTGGTCAAATATCCCAGGTGTGGCCCGAAGCTGGCGCAAGACCTGGCATTCGTCACGTTCATCAGATGCGGGTTCGCTGGACAAGAAGGCTCTCTTTGTTTGAAGCCGCTTCGCGCGGCATGGATTGACTCACTGATGTTCGATTGCTTTTCGGACCAATAGATACGGCGGCAACCGGCTGACATTCATTCGCTCGGCCCGTCGATTGAACTCTGCTTTTTGTTCAGGAAACCGTCGGGCGAGTGCCGCCACAAAAACGGGCGTTTCGTGAAAACCCAGCAGAATTTCGTCCAGTTCGGCACTGGTCGGTGCCCGATCGCCTTTCAAAAACACTGCCGCACGCTTATGATCGGCGTCCAGGGTCTCCAGCTTGTCACATGCCACGGCATACCATTGATCGGCCTCTTTGGAATTGTTGGCCAGGGAATACGTCAAGCCAACTGCAAGGACATGCGACCAATCATCCAGCAGCTTGTCTGCTCCATCAATTTTCGTCGCGGCTTCAGGATCGCCTTTGGTCAGCATCGCGTGAAGGCGAAATTCCACATCACCGACAGATGGGCTATTCGGTTGGGCGTTGACAAGTCCGTCGATGCTTCCGCACAGATAGTCGAGCATCGAATCGTACACCGTTTGTGTTTTTCCTGGTGTGTTTCCCCCGGTCAAAACAACCAGTATTTGATGAACGGCCTGCCTTGCTTCGTCGTATTTATTCTGAGCGGCGAGTGAATCGGCGAGCACC
>JANXOO010000687.1 GCA_025353525.1 Schlesneria sp.
CGCTTCCGCGTTCGAAGCGGAACCACCGTCACTGCGGCAATTTCCAGGTGTCGCCGGATTTTTCAATGGACTCAAACCAGACCGCGCGTGGGATAGTTCGTCTGAGGGTGTCGATTTGTCGACAGAACCGTACTCGATTGAAATATCGACCTGTTGGCCGACGTAGATGTCCGGTTTTTCGCCTTCGATCTCATAAAGGACTTGCAGAACACGCGTGTCGATACGTTCTGTATTGTCGCCTGTGAATGATTTCTTGGGAATCACGTACGGCTCGACCCGAATGAAATTCAGCATCATTCGCACACCGGTGGTACCGCGCGGGGTTGCTGTCGCTCGGGCGGTCGGATTGAATCGGGAAATGTCGCGTTCGTCGATATCCGCCCTGATTCGCAGCCGGACGAGGTCTCCTAACAGGATCAGTGCCTTTGCCGATTTCGCTTCGACATATTCTCCAGGGCGCACATCGATTTTCAGAATTTGCCCGTCGACTGTCGCCCGAACCATGCACCGTTCAATCTCGGTTTCGAGGTTTGCGACGTTTGCACGTGCCATTTCGACGGATGCCTTCGAAACGATTTTGTCCGGCGCCCATGCACCTGCTTTTAGCATCGCGTCCTCAGCCGACGCCTGCTGCCATTGCTGATCGGCACCGAGAAACATAAACCGGCGCGACGTGAACTCCTCTTCGGACATGACTTTTCTGCTCAATAATTGCTCGCCCCGGTCGAGCAAATCTTTCAGTCGCGTCCTGTTCGCTTCTGCGACTTTCACTTTTGCTTCGCTGGGCAGGACTTCTTCGGGACGAGGCATCTGTTCGAGCCGTTCCAGTTGGGCTTCGGCCAGTTTCAGGTTCGCCTGCTGAATTCGCAACTGGGCTCGCAAGTGACGATCATCAACCCGAAACAGCGGCGTCCCCGCCGCGATGCGTTGGCCAAGATGTTCATTGTTCACGCAAACTTCCATCACGATTCCGGCGACTGCGGTCCCGACTGCGATATTCTCCGCACGCGCTTCGACCAGTCCGGTCCCCGAAATGCCCGAGCCAAACGAATGAGTCGGTGGTTCTGCCAGAGGTTTGACTTTCGGCAGCTTTTCCCCGGCATATAGCAGATGATAAATCGAAAACGCAAACATCCCCGCCGCAACCGACGGCAGAAACAGGACTCGAAGTGTCTTGAACATGTGGCGCCCCATCAATTCTGAAGAATGACTCTGTACAGGATTTCCCTGGTAATTTTACGTGTGACTGGCCAGTACTACCTTGCTGTCTGGTTGGGTGGTGCGATCTGGCACTTCCACGTTTGTGACGACGCCGTCGTCCATGTGAACAATTCTGTCGCCGAAGCTGAATACGCGATTGTCATGTGTCACCACAATCACCGCCCTGTCCGGTTGCAACGCGACTCGTCGCAGCAGTTCCATGACCGTCTGGCCTGACTGGGCATCCAGTGCGGCTGTCGGTTCGTCGCAGACAAGCAATCGTGGCTCGTGAACGAGCGCCCGTGCAATCGCGACGCGCTGCTGTTGTCCGCCTGACAATTGATTGGGTAGCAAGTGCATCCGACTGGCGAGGCCGACAGACGACAGTATCGCCTTCGCGGCTTCGAACGCCTGGCGACGGGACTTTCCCGCAATGATTAACGGGACGGCGGCATTCTCGATCGCGGTGAGAGTCGGCAGCAGATTGTATTGCTGGAAAACGAATCCGATGTTCTTCTGACGGAACTGTACCAGCCGCGTTCCTGACATCCCGATAATGTCTTCACCAAGCACCGAAAGTGACCCGCTGGTCGCGTTAAGTAATCCGGCGATGATGGAAATCAGAGTCGTCTTGCCGCAACCCGATTGACCGACGAGCAGTGTCATCTGGCCGGGAAACACGTCGAGATCGACACCGCGCAGCGCGACTGTTTTCGTCTCGCCCGAGCCGAATTCCTTGCTGATCTGACGGCACACCACGGCCAGTCCTTCGGTTGTTTTTGCGATCATCGAAAGACCACCGCCGGTTCGAGAAACAATACTTTTCGCAAACTGAAGAGACTCGTCAGAAGAATAATCGCAAGCACGGCGATCCCGACTCCTGAAGCCGCAATCGTTGTCAGATGAATTCCGGCCATCGGAGCAATCCGGTTCGTGAACGTGAAGAAGATGGCCGTCATTCCCATTCCCAGCCCGTATCCCATCCCGCTGACGACGCTCGCCTGAAGGAGAATCATCCCGATCAACCGGATGTTGGTGACACCCATTGCTTTGAGAGCCCCGAATTGCTTCAGGTTTTCAAGCGTGAACAGATAGAACGTTTGCCCGGCAACGGCGGCTCCGACGATGAAGCCCAATGCGATCGTGATGCCGAAATTGATCGGAATGCCGGTCGAACCAAGAAAATAATTGATTGTTTTCCAAAAGAATCCGTCCTGAGTCAGCGCCATCAGGCCGCTTCGTTCTTCGATTGCATGGCAGACATCGAGCGGATCGAGGCCGCTGGTCGGCTTGGCGAGGATAAAGTTCATCAGATTGCGATTCGCCGGAAGAAGTCGTTCGATTTCGCCGAAACGGGTATAGACGACCGGCAGAGTCGTGAACGGAGCCGACGCCTTGCAAACTCCGGCCAGGACGACACGCCGGTCGTTGATTTGAAATTCACGCCCGAGCCGGAACGGTTCGCCCGGCCACATGTATTCGTAGCCCGCCTTGTCGATGAAGACTGCGTTTGGCAAATTCAGATCTACCAGATTTCCGGAAACCATTCGGCGGGGCGCACCGACCATGGTCGAATCGTCGATCCCCATGATGACGATATTTCTGAAATTGCCGTCTGACAGTCGTGCGGTCATATTGCTTTTGTGAAATCTGACCGCCCATTCGACACCCGGAACACTGCGAACGCGCTGCAGATCGCTGGTCGGCAAATAGGGAGCTTCGTCGATATAGCGGACTTTGTTGTCCATGATCCATAACTCGGCATCGCGTACGTCAACAATCTGACTCGCAGATCGAGTAACAATCCCCATAAAGATGGAGACCTGTTGCGTCATCAGCAACGTGGCAAATGTGATGCTGAGAATAAGGCTGAGGTATTTGCTGCGGTCTCCCGTCAGCATTCTCAAAGCGAGCCAGTTCATGGCGATACCGTCTCTTCGCCGAATATTTCAGCGGAAATTCGTTGATAGCTGACGCCGTAATCCCATTCGCTGCGAAGCGGTCGCCAGCCGAAGCCGTCGAGCATGATATTGATTCCCGTCAACAGGACCCGAATCGGGTCGTGAATCTCGAACTCCTTCAACATCGGGCAGTAGTGCAAGGCTGTCATATGAGTCCCCAGCGCCATCGTGAAAACGGAATACACAAGTTCACGGGGATCAATCTCTTTGGGGAGTTCGCCGGCATCGATCCCCGATTGCACGATGCGAACAACGCATCCGAAACAAACGGACTCGAGTTGATCGAGGGCGTCACGTCGTTCGGGCGACGCACGGTCCCTCAAATTGGCCAGTTTGATAATGAATTCTGACCGGTAGTGGTGCGTTTCCAGACGACCGAAGATTTCGTCAGCGACTCCGATTGCCAGCATCCGCTCGCGCGAACATCCGGCGAACTGCTCGGCCCGTAGAAAAAGCTCTACTCGCCGCTCCATACTTTCGATAGCGAGAGCCGTGACGAGGTCTTCTTTCGTTGAAAAATGCTGGTAAATGGTCCCCTTGGAATACTCTGTCGCCTCGGCCAACTGATCCATACTCAGCCCGGCATACCCGTTCTCGATGAGCATTTTGCGAGCGACCTGCAGCAATCGCTGCTCACGCTCGCGTATTTCCCGCTGTTTTCGAGTAATTGTTCCCATCCGTCGATTATTGACGGTTCGTCGAAAAATGTCAAGCTGTCGTTTTAATTGCGAACCGATTGCAATTCGGTGTGCCGCAGGCTTATCCTGCTGACAAAATATGAAACGAAACCTGCCACTTATCTGTGTCCTGCTGATGATCGCTTCCCTGGTTGGAACCATCGGATTGACATATGGGCAGCCGGGAATTCAGCGCAGGTTTGGTGCGGGAAGAATGGCAATGGAGTTGCCTCAAAACAGGAATGGCGTCCCGATGTGGGAGGTTGATGCCGCATTCAAGGACGATGTCTTTACATTTGTGAGGATCGAGTATGACTCGTCGGGACGTCCCGGCGCATGGATGACCGACTTCCCCGACGCCGACTTGAATTTGTCCTATAGATTGCAGCAATTGACGTCGTTGAAGGTTGATCCGAATGGCCGGATCATGCGACTGACGGACCCCGAACTGTTTCGATTTCCGTTTATCTACCTGATCGAACCAGGTCATATCTACTTGAATCCTGACGAGGTGAACTCGCTTCGGCGTTACCTGCTGAACGGCGGCTTTCTAATGGTTGACGACTTTTGGGGAGAGTATGAATGGCAGGGTCTTTACCATGCGATGAAGCAGGTTTTTCCAGACCGCGAGCCAATCGAACTGCCTCTGGAACACGCGATTTTTCACTGCGTTTATGATCTGAAAGAGAAACCGCAAATTCCTGCTATTGGCGTCGCAATCAACGGTCGATCAGCTGGAATCACGTGGGAGCGGGAAGATGCGAAAACGCCCCACTACCGGGGGATTTTTGACGACAAAGGTCGCATGATGGCATTGATCTGCCACAACACAGACCTCGGAGACGGATGGGAGCGTGAGGGCGAAGACCCCTGGTACTTCACGGAATTCTCGGAAAAGAAGGCCTATCCACTCGGGATCAACATCATCTTCTATGCGATGACGCATTGATTGCGATGAAAAACGGGGACAGACACCAAGACGACCCCCGGCGCGCCGGGGTCCCCGTTTTTCAGCCGGTAGATTTCCACTGCCTGTCGCCTTAGCCTGGGCCGGTGTCAACCTTCAGGTCGTCCGACACGACACGCTGCGCTTTACGACTGACGGCCTTGAATCAACCCTCGATCAAGTGCAGCCGCAGCATATTCATTGCGACTTTTGCCGTGCGGCTTTTTGCAATGTCCGGGTCGCCGAAATGTTGAACCTGTTCCACCTTGGCCCCTTTGGGACCTGCCAGCGCCACGAATGACGCGGGGACAGGCGCCAAGGGATCGTCGGGGTCGAATGCGGGCCATTCGGAAACGGCCAGCGAGAAATTGGTACCAAACCGTTGCCGGCATCCCTTGGCGATCGCGAGGGCAACTTCCTGGCTGATCGGTCCGTACTGGCGAATCAGCATCGGATCGACAGAGACGAGTTCGCGTTTTGCCGTATTGGTCGGAACAACGACTCCGCCCATATAGCACGATTCAAAACCGTTAACGCCTGTTAACCGGTGGGCCAGCAAGCCGCCTGTGCCGGATTCAGCCGTCGACAGCGTGGCTCTGCGGAGTTGCAGCAACCGGACCAAAGCATGCTCGAGCTCTTCGTCTTCAACTCCGAAAACCAGCGTCCCCATGCGATTAAGAATTGCCTGACGGGTCTTTTCAATCTTGCGATGACAGTCGTCGGCTGTCGCTGCGGCGGCTGTTATTCTTAGTGTGATCGTTGCTTCGTGGACGGTAATTCCAACGTCGGGATCGCGACCACGCGCCGTCAAATCACCGAGAATCTCTTCCGCCTGCGATTCTCCGACACCAAACAGGTTGATTCGGGCGCGGCGAATCACCTGGCCGCCGCCGTCGAGTCGCGGCATCACTTGCTGGCGAAACATCTGTTTCATTTCGCTGGGAACACCAGGCATCGCCGCAACACTCGTTTCACTCCCGTCCTTGCGGGTGTGCTTCATCCAGATTCCAGGTGCTGTTCCGCGCGGATTTGGAAGCGGCTCGCTGCCGAGCGGAAACATGGCCTGAAGGACGTTCCGTTCGGGCATCGGGCGATGTCGTTTCGCAAAAATCGACTTCACGTGTTCGAAGGACGGCTCGTGAAGAACAAGTTCTACATTTGCAAACTTTGACAATGCTTCCCTGGTAAGATCGTCCAGCGTTGGCCCAAGCCCACCGGTGACGAGGACAATTTCCGAACGATTCGCCGACGTATGCAATGCCGCGACCATCGCATCCAGATCGTCGGCGATCGTCACGTGAGCGAGGACAGGAATGCCGATATCGGCCAATTCCAGACTGAGCCACTGGCTGTTGGTATCGAGCTTCGCTCCGGTGGTCAATTCTGTACCGACGGAGATGATTTCTGCATGCATCGAGTTTACCTGACAAATCCGGTTGCCAATCGCGTACAATCGCTGATCGCGGCGAAGCTTACTCGTTTGCCCGGCGGACAATCAACCGGGGACGCCCGACGGCTGGAAACCACCGCTTTTTCCTGACGTTTTGCCGTCCAACCGGGCCATCCGGATCACGCTTTTTGAATCATGACCATTCCGTCGATGTCGGCTGTGGGTGAATGCGGCTTTCAAAGTTGCAAGCCGAAGATCTCTGAAGAAATCTCTTTCCTTAATTCCGGACATCGGCAACAATTGACCGTGGGGCGACGAACGAAAAACCTCGCGTATTCTGAATGGCGTGACATGAACCCGGCTGCTTGAAACGGACGGTATCCGGATGATCGTGGGCAGGATGAAATTCCGATATTGTTTGAGTGAACCGGCATTTTTAGAAACGGGCACGGGGAACATCTGATTCCCGATGTCCGCTATAAAACCGGACAAGATGAGCGGGATGTGTATTTTGAAGCGGGCGGCGATTTTCGGATGCGTGATTGTACTTTTAAGTACAGCATGCCTGCGCGCCGAAGAATCGCTGACATCCAGTTGGATCGAGACTCTCAAAAGAGAGGCGGACGAAGCAATGTTCCCGAAGACGCTCGGTGGACGGCAATTTTGGGGCGATATTTCGCATCTGCGTGGCTGGCGCATTCAGCAGAATGTCTTCACGCAGCACTGCAGGTTGCTCGATCCGGATGATGTCCGGCACACATGGGGTACATTGGAAGAATGCCAGGAGGCTCTGAAGAAAGTTTCCGAAGAACAGAAGTTCGCTCCGATGTCGGGTCCGGCCGCGATTTTGATTCACGGACTTCTTCGATCGTCCAAGTGCATGGCTGAAATGGAAGTCAAATTGAATCAGGCCGGCTATACGACGGTCGAATTCGACTATCCGAGTACTCAAATCAGCATTCCCGATGCCGCTCGAAACCTCGATCGCCTGATTCAGTCACTCGACGGAATCGACGAGATCAATTTTGTTGTCCACAGTATGGGTGGACTGGTTGTCCGCGCCTATACAATGGAGTTTGATGACCCGAGAATCAGGCGAATGGTGATGCTGGGGACTCCTAATCGTGGAGCCGAACTGGCGGATATCACTCATCAGTCCTGGATTTTGCGGACGGCGGCGGGCCCTGGAGCGCGTCAACTGGGGACACGGCGGGACGGACTGATCCCGAAGTTGCCAGTCCCGAAATTTGAATTCGCTGTCATCGCCGGTTCACGAGGAACTCCCAACGGATGGAATCCGATGATTCCCGGTGACGACGACGGAACTGTCACGGTCGAGAGCACGAAATTGCCGGGGGCAGCCGATTTCAATATCGTCCGCGCTCTTCATTCCAGTCTGTTGTTCGACGACGAAGCAGTCGCTCAAACCGTGAATTTCCTGAAGAATGGACGACTTCGGTCCGACGCCGCTCCTGAACCGATCC
>JANXOO010000692.1 GCA_025353525.1 Schlesneria sp.
CTTTCATTCGCTACAATCCTCCGGCTTGTGCTGGCGCACCCTGACCCCTTTTTTTTCTCCAAGTGTTATTTCCAATAAGTTGCTGACTCGTCGAGTTACAAACCTCCCCGTAACGACGCATCCGGGTCCGTCTTCGATCTCGCAACAATTATGAATTCCCGTGACGATGGCACTTCCTTCAATTTCAGGAAGCAAAGGGGACATTCTACTTTTCAAAAAAGTAGAATGTCCCCTTTGCCTCCCGATGGCAATGCTTACGCTACGACTTACTCGCTTTACTCGCTTTTCCGACTTTTGAAGCCGAGTTTCCGAAGTGTTTTCGATATTTGTGGATCGGCCAGCGCTTTCTGAACCCAATCCTCAATGTTGGTTGGCCTTACAAGTGAAATGGTGTTGCAAATGACCCATCTGACAGTCGGATCAGTGTTCTTTTCATAACACTCAACCAGCGGGCGACCGTCGAAGGGACGGGCAGCAGCGCCCAATGCTCTGATTATCATTTCAAGCACGTTAGAATGGGTGTATTCATCCAGGTCTCCAATCTGCTTGACCGCATCCAAAAGGACCGCCACGAACTCATCGGGTAGAGGCGCATATTTGCGAACCGCTTCCGACACTTCGGAAAGCTCAAAACCCAACGCACGAAGACCTTCTATAATGGGGCGTTCCTGAGCTGCGACCCTCTCTTCTCGTTCTTGCAATCGTTGTTGCTTCTCGGCACGTCTGCGCACAAATTCAGAGTTGTTTTCCAATTCAGCCATCAGTTCGTCTGCTGTTTTCCAACTATCGTCGTTCATGGCAAAATCCTCCGCAACGTAATCCAACCCGCTGCCACAGCCCGTTCAAGAGTCGGCGATAGTTGTGTAAATTCCTTCACAATCAAAACAAACTCACGGTTGGTCATTATTGCATAATGCAAAGAATCTCGAAGTTGAGCTGTAAACACAAGGGCACCGACATTCTTCACTTCAGTGAGTCTGGTCGCTGTCCGTCCATGTGGTATTCGATAGGTCGCCTTACCCGAAAGAGCTTCGATGCGTGAAGTGTTCTTTACGATTCCGGCGGCATTCTCACCTTCTTGCCCAAGCTGTCTAACAACCTGCATTTTGTTTGGGGAAGCAAAGGGGACATTCTACTTTCCAAATAAGTAGAATGTCCCCTTTGTTTTCCTTCGGGCGAATGTCGAAGATCGACAGGGGGAGCAATGGAGGTAGGTATGAAGAAGTTTCACGGATGTCTGGCAGAACGCAACTGCTCATCCGAAGATTGGTAGTACAGTCCAAATAAAGGGCTGTCCTTCGAAGAACGAATTAATTGATCATCGTACAGTTGATCCAATTCTGCCTGCATTTCGTCGAGATCGACTTCGCCCCAGCCGAGTGTTTCCGACGCATACCGACAAAGACGCCAAGCATCGAAGCCGATGATGTCGCTATCGCCGCACAATTCAATGTCGATCTTCAGTGATCCGACCGAAGCAAAACATCCACGCCCGTGGAACTGAAAAGAGATTGCTCCGAGAATCTCGTGGTGAATCTCACCTAAACGAGGGATTTGGGTGCTTGTGACAGCAGCAGTGAGGTTTCGGCAACCAAATGAAGTTCGTAATGCTGCAATGACTTGAGCAGCATCCTTGACGTAGTTACGAATCAAATCCTGCATGGACGTGTGTGTTAACATGTGTAATTCCGTCATTACTGTCGATTCTTCAGGTACAATTCCAGTTCTTGGGGCGTTGCTTCACGCCACGGAACTTTAATTGGGTTCCGAGCCAGTTTGGCCGCTGCAACTCGATGGTGACCATCAAGTATCTCCATCGTTCCGTCAGGCAGGGTACGGACCACAATTGGATCACCTTGCCATCCCTTTTTGTTCATTCGGTTTTTCAACGCATTGATTTCTGGTTCCGACTCTGGGCCAAGTGTTATACCGTTTTTGAATCTGGAAGGTGACGCAGAACCGCTGTTTGGAGCACCAGCAGCTTTGGCACCAGCAGCTTTGGCACCAGCAGCTTCGGCACCAGCAGCTTTGGCACCAGAAGTTGCTGCTTTTGCTTCAGACGCTGCTTTTGAGGCAGCCGCTGCTTTTGCTTCAGCATCGGCAAAAGCCTTTGCACCTCCTTTAGCTTTGCTTGAGCTTGCCGCTCCACCCGCAATCTTTCCCCCGCCACCTGTAGGTGATGGCTGGAGTTCGACGATAATTTCGCCAATCATAACAACCGCTTGGGCGATTGGTACCAATTCTTCGACCGTCGCTTTGGTTATTGTCATTGATGGCATTGAGCCCGCGCTCAGCCTGTCATTTACATCCCCGATGGGCGCTAACGGATCACCGGCAACTTTTGGACGCTTCCCATTGTTGAGTTTCTCCTGCGCGGCATTAAGTTGACTTTTTAGTTCACTCTCGACGTTAACCGTTCGTTGGTCCCATATCACAAGCGCACCCATTAAATTTCGCTGTGCGTCTATATAGCCCGCCGCCGGATTCTTAGCGTGGATCATCCCGTCTTGGATCGACGTCATTTTGGCTTCAAGCTCGTTGTGGAGCTCCTTCGCTTTTTGAATGCCCGCTTCTAATTCCTTGACAGTTTCCTTGAGGGCTTTTACGACCTCGGGTGGCAACTGTGAATTCCCGTTCCCGGCTGGAGCTGGCACACCGCTTGCCGCCGGGGAAGGATTCGCACTTGCCGGGTTGTCCGTGTGAGTATTCGTTCCTCCGGGGTCGGT
>JANXOO010000693.1 GCA_025353525.1 Schlesneria sp.
CTCTGTGGTAAAAACTCGTCGCATTTCTCTGCACCCTGTCGCCGAGCGATTGGTCAGTTTCAGCCAAAATGGTTCCGACAGTAAATGATGCGCCGGCCCTAAAGCCTGAACTCCAACAAAGAACAGAACGATTCGAAAGACTCAAGGTGATTTGATATGCTCACTCAGGCAGGTTGTTTGGCTCGTCGAGCCCGATTGTGGGAATCTTTGCCAACGGCCTGCGAATGGTTGTTGATCGCCGATCCCCGGCACGTTTTGTACTTGTCGAATTTCTGGATACATCCTCTCACGTTTTCTGCTGGCGAACGATGCTGGCTGTTACTCGAACGCGACGGCAAGGCGACGTTGCTTGGCGACAACTTCTCGCTCAGGTCGCGGTCGGCCGATCCTTTCGTCGACGACGAAGTGATGGTGAAGTGGTACGACCACAAACATTCCGTCATTAACCGCGATCACGCGTTGTTGAACGCGACCGAGCAGATTTCTGATCGATTGCTGGGACGCGGTGGTGCGGTCGAAGCAGAATGGTTGCCGGTTGGAGCGTTCGAGTTACTGGGACTTGATCACGAACAGCATTCGGTACGGGTCGAGGCGGCCGATTTAGGGAAACCCGGCGCGATCGATCTGGGGACGATCCTGCGAGTGTTGCGTCGCCGAAAAGATCCCGATGAAATTGCTCTGCTGAAAGAGTGCATGCGAGCGGGCGAGGCGGGAATGCGTCGGCTGCGTGAAATCATTCGACCAGGGATCAGTGAATTCGAGATCTTCTGTGAAGTCCAGCACGCGGCGATTGCAGCGGCTGGCCGACCGGGTTTGATCTACGGCGATTTTCGAGCCGCTTCGGCGTCCAAACCGAAAGTCGGCGGATTGCCGACCGACCACAAGTTGCAGCCAGGCGACATGTTCACACTCGACTATTCCGTTGTACTGGAAGGTTACCGATCCGACTTCACGAACTGTATGACAGTCGGTGAGCCGACATCACAACAACGGCATCTTTATAATCTTGTCTCGGCGGCTCAGCGAGGCGGTGAATCCGTGTTGAAAGCCGGAACGCCCGCGAAAGATGTCTTTCATGCCGTTAACAAGCCGATTCTCGAAGCAGGTTTGGCAGACAAGTTCGCTCATCATGCCGGACACGGCATCGGGTTGGCGCATCCGGAAGCTCCGATCCTGGTCCCCGAGAGCGAAGATGTTCTGATTGCTGGCGATGTCATCACGCTGGAACCGGGCCTGTACGTCGAAGGGATCGGCGGCATCCGCATCGAGCACAACTACCTGATTACAGACAGTGGCTACGAACGACTGAGCAATCACGACATCTCGCTGACGAACGGTTGATGTGGCAAATCACTCGAGAACCCCGTTGATAAAAAAGCCGCCGGTTGCCGCGTTGATCGGGATCTGGAACGTCGTCTGTGGTGTTGTCGTATTGTAAATCAGGTTGTTCTGCGATCCCTGAAACTGAATCGTTGGCGTTACATTCGTGAAAATGATCCCCCGGTGCGTCGTGTTGTCGGTCGACAGCAGGCTGATGATGTTTGAATCGAACCGGATACTTGAGTTCGCGGCGACCGTGTCGAAGAGCATGCCGGTTGCACCACCTGCCGAGTCGGTTATGACATTGCCGATAATCGAGTCACTGCTGGTGCTTGCAAAACCGAAATGCAAACCCGTTCCGCTGGCGGAATTGAAGTTGATCGTGTTGTAGTTCAGTTGGTTAAACGATTGCCCCGTCGCCAGAATCGACACACCCGTCGACTGGTTCCCGCCAAACGTGATCGTGTTCGAATTGACGGATGTTGTCAGGCTGCTCGTCGCCGACGTTTCGTTGACGAATATCCCGGTCATCCCGCTGCCGTACGCATTGATGGTATTGTTTGAAATATTCGTTCCGACGGGTCCGTTCCAAAGGACGCTGATCACGGGTGATCCGCCGTAGGACGCTGAAATTGAATTCGACACAATGGACGAGGTCAACGAGGCGTTGGCTCCGCCAGTTGCTGTCTGGAACTGAATTGCTGTACCGTGGGTATCGGTGATCGAATTGTTTTGAATAATCGCGGTCACGTTGGCGGCGGTATCGGCACCGACGAGAATCGTTCCGCCCCCCAAGGCTCCGTTCGTGCCAAAGATCGAGTTGGCAACGGTGATCGCCGTGTCGTTGTTCGACTGGATTGCGTAGCCACTTGATCCATTGATTCGAACGCCACCGAGCGCGAGGCTCGACGACAGCGTCGAATTGACGCCAACGCTGTTGTTTGTGAAATCGACACTGCCGATACTCGTTGATCCGAACGAATTGATTAACAGGCCGGCGCTGTTGGTTCCAACGATATTCTGGATCGTTCCGCCACTTCCGTATTGACCGTTTCCTGTGATCGCGAACGAACCCGTACTTTGAGCCAGGCTGATACCGAACGGTCCTCCGTTGACGGAGATGTCGCTGAACGACGTATTGATTGTCGAGTAGGCGATGTCGACCGCCGAGCCGTGTAATGTCGTGATCTCTCCCCCATTGATTTGCAACAGATCGAGCGTACGTCCGTAGAGTCCCGTGGCATTCGTCGTCACCAGATTCACATTTCCAATCAGAATTTCGCTCGACGCACTGACGAGCGACACTGCAGGAGAGGCTGCGGTCGACGTGACACTCAGGTTACTGACATCGATCAATGCGTCAGTTCCGTTTACAGAGAATCCGGCTGCGGCTGGCGAGACGATGTTCGTAAATCCGGTGAAGTTATACGTGTTGTAGGTCGTTTTCGGGGTTCCGTTGACGTTCGATGTCACTCCTGTGCTCCCTGCGATGAACACGGATGGTCCGGTCGTATTGGTGGCATTCAGGGATGCAATCGTCACATCGGTCGAGACGTTGTTGATAACCAAACCATCGAGTCCCGTATCTTTCACCGAAAGATTATTGAGCACGATCGAACCGCCGGTTGTGTTCTCCAGGATAAAGCCATTGCCGGACGCAGTGATCGTGTTTCCGAGTCCGAAGTACGAGACGTTTGCATTTCCCCCGTCGACGACAATTCCGTTTCCAGTCGCCGAATTCACCTGGAGATTGCGGAGTGTCACGGTCCCTGACGAACCGGTCAGATGAACGGCGTCGGCTCCGATATTGCTGAAAGTCAGGTCGTGTAGCGAAACACCGGAAGCATTCGTGCCGGTGACACCGCCACCCGTCGTCGTATTGAAAACAAATCCGCCAACGTCGGTATTCGACGCCAGAACGACTGCAGGTCCATTCACACTGGCAAAAACCGGAGTGGCGCTGGAATTTCCGGCGTGTGGCACGTTTGGAAGGGTCGCATAGCCACCGCCCCCCAGTGCCACCGATTGATTCACGCCGTCGATTTGACCTAACAGGTGCTGGCCTTCAGCCATGGTTACCGTTTGATTGATGACCGAACCGCTGCGCACATAAATCAGATCGCCACCTGCGGCCTGGGCATCGGCAATTGTACGGAACGGATTCGCCGTCGTTCCGTCCGGAGTTGCCCCTCCGATCACTTGCGAATTGTTGTTTGCGACTCCGGGCAAATTGCCCGACTGCTGGACCTGATCGACGATGTACGGATTTCCGGTCAACGGATTGATGGCGACCTTGTCGTTCGTCGTCGTCACATGGTGGCTGACGATCACGTTGTAGTTGCGTTCGACGTACCGGAACGGAGACGGTGTTCGGTTGTGCCAACCGCTGCTTGGGTGGTTACTGCCAAACGGAAGTTGTAATGAGCAACCGACCATCACGTTCGATCCGTACAAATGATCGTTTGTATAAAGAACTTGTCCTGTCACTCCGTTATTGAAGACCCCTTCGACGCGGGCTTTGAATCCGTTGATACCTCCGCTGGATCCTCCCTCGAAGTGGTAGCCACCGACAAAACCGCGAATCTGGTGTCGGTCGCGAATCGGCACGCTCCCCCCGATTTCGGTATCGATCCCTCGCAGGGCTGTCCCCTGGTCGACAGCCTGACCGTACAGAAGCTGATTTCCGACAAACCTTTCGCCGTTAATCAGGTTTGAAAACGTCTGCGACGACGTGATTGGCAAGTAGACGTTGGATCGCCACTCGAATTGCGAAATCAGCGTCTCAAAACTCAACCCGATTTGCTGGAATTGTCTGCCCGACGTTTTGTCGGAATCGTACCAGACGCTGGCACCGCTCCATCCGTTCAGGTCGTCACGCAGATAGCGGTAGCCCAACCCGAAGTTTCCACCGAGCTGCGATCGATTGGACGCGAATCCACGAGCATCGACGAAGAAGAAATGCTCGTCGGTCAAGACGTATGGCATCACTTCGACGGGTGTGATCGAATCGTTGCGACCGAACGTTTTGCCATACAAATGGCCCACTCGACCAATTGCGCCCACTCCGTCACTGACTTCGCGTGGATCAGCGGGTGTCAACGAAAAGAAACTTTTGAATGTTGGCGGTGTTTGTTCTTTACTCCGCTGCTTTGATTCGCGTCGTTGCTGCCTGATCCGTTCCCTCGCACGTTCCTTGAACATATCGGCTTCTTCACCGATCGGTTCCAGAGCGACCGGATCTGATTGACCGCGTGCAACCGTCGATGTCACGTCCGCACGCATCAGTCGTGGTGAGATCTCGCCAATCGAGAACAGCAACGCGGCACCTGTTGCAAGTGCCGCGAAGCAAATATCTCGTACAAGAGACAACCGGGTTCGAAGTTTTGGCGGCATCGGACAAATCCTTTCCATACGCATCATCGGGCAATGCACGCGCACGGCGCAACGACGTTAAACGCAGGATGGCGCCTCAAACCTCAAATTGAGGGAATCAGCGTTGGGCCTTGCATTTTTTCGTACGGGAAATTGAAAGTCGTAAACGGATCGGGAGAGATCAGGACATGACGCGAAACGGCAGACCCGTCTCGCTGCAGGAATGGCAAACCATTTCAAAAACGTGTGTGATCAGGAGAAAATGACTTTGATCGTACTCGGCGTAATTCGCGGAAATGTGAGTTCAGAGAATTCCTCGCTCTTTTCCTCGGGCAGAATAAATTCCGTGTGCGGTTCTGTCGAGTCCGATTTCATCACCCTTGATCGAGACTTTGACATAATTCAGGGAAATGTGTGAATCGCAGGTTGCACGGGGCGAATTCCAGCAAAATCTGCCGAAATGTCCGTGGCCCAACGATTTGTCGGGAACTTTTACTGAGGTGATCCGTCGAAATGTCGGGTGACGGGCCCGCAATTCCATTTGCCGCTCAAACGTACAAATCACAGCCACAACCTGTCTCTGTCGGAGGACTGTCGTGAAGCGATTAACTGCCCTGTTGCTGGTCTTGTTTGTCAGTCTGGCCAACTCTGTCGTTTCTGCCCAGGGGGTGCTGGTTTTTACCAGCCATACCGGGCCATTGCCTCGCCCGCTGATGCAATCGGGATCACCCACGGTGATTCGTGTCCCGACGGCGTCGTACAAAATCAAGGAATTGGGCATCCACGCTCGCGTCACCGACCAGGTCGCTCGCGTGCAGGTGTCACAATCGTTCGTGAATACAGGGAGTGCTCCGATTGAGGTGCAATTCGTTTTTCCGCTTCCTCACGACAGTGCGATCGACTCGCTGACGTTGCTTGTCGACGGACGTGAATTTCCCGGCAAGCTGATGCCCGCCAAAGAAGCCCGGTCGGTTTATGAATCGATCGTTCGCTCGAACCGCGATCCGGCACTTCTCGAATGGATCGGAACGGGGATGTTTCAAACGAATGTGTTCCCGGTCCCCGCCGGTGCCGAACGAAAAGTAACGCTGCGATATAATCAATTATTGAAGAAGGATCGCGGACTGACCGATTTCCTGTTCCCGCTGAGTACGGCCAAATATACGTCGCACGCCGTCGAAAAAGTCGAAATTCAGGTGTCGATCGAGACTGCGATCGATATCAGAAATGTTTACTCGCCGACCCATGCGATCGATATCAAGCGGCCCGATGGCAGACATGCAGTCGTCACGTATTCGCGAACGAACGAAGTTCCCGCCAGTGACTTCCGGTTGTTGTTTGATGTTGATCAGGGGCAAATCGGTGCGAGTGTCATCAGCTATCGTCCTTCGACGACCGAAGACGGCTTCTTCCTGCTGTTGGCGAGTCCGCAGGTGAAGGCAGCAGACGCCGAACGACCGAAGAAAACTGTGATTTTCGTCGTCGACCGATCGGGAAGTATGAGTGGCAAAAAGTTTGAACAAGCGCGTGGAGCACTGCGGTTCGTTCTGAACAATTTGCGTGAAGGGGATCTCTTCAACATCGTCGCCTACGACAGCAATATCGAATCGTTTCGACCCGAGCCGGAACGGTTCAATGACGAAACTCGCAAAGCGGCGATCGGGTTTGTCGAAGGGTTGTACCCTGGTGGAGGCACCAATATCCACGGATCGCTGACGGCGGCACTGAATCAACTGAAGGATCAAAGCCGGCCCAACTACATTCTGTTTCTGACCGACGGATTGCCGACGATCGGGGTTACGAACGAAGGACAAATCAGCCAGTTTGCGAAAGAGGCCAATACGGTGCGAGCCAGAATTCTTTCGTTTGGCGTCGGCTACGATGTTAATTCGCGGTTGCTCGACAGAATTTCGCGTGATGGATTCGGCCTTTCAGAATACGTCCGACCGGACGAAGACATCGAATCGCACGTCAGTGCCGTCTATAGCAACATCAGTTCGCCGGTGCTTACGGATGTCACTGTCAATTTTGAACTCGACGGAATCAAGCCGGAAGATGGCCCCCCTGTTAACCGGGT
>JANXOO010000706.1 GCA_025353525.1 Schlesneria sp.
TTCCCGCGTGGTCGTTGAATTTTCTACCAACGACATTCGTATCAAGTCCCGTTCCGCTGATATTCTTGCCGATCCGGTCGACGATCAGCAGGTCGGCGGTGGCGAACGGCAATCGGGGGAGCCATTTGGCCGCCAGTTTAAGCAGTTCTCGCTCGCGTTCAAGAAACCGCGATGGAGCGACAGCCTCGATCAGTGCTGTTTCGTCGTAGGCATTTTCGACAATCGCCAGACCGCCTGCGACATGGCATCTGGAAATGACCGACGCCGCGACCGACATGATAATCTCCATGAAATTGTAGTCGGCGATCGCACGATGATAAATCTTCGCACCTTCGTGTTTGCCGAGTCCGATCAGCATCATTTTGTGCAGACCCGATTCGACATCGCCGACAAACCCCGTATGTGGTTTCACGCGACCCACGATAAAGACGTGATCGGCCTGCGAGGCGTGCTTGTCGAAATGAACGGGAATCCCCTGCAGAGTTTTGTCGACGATCACAGTTTCCATGGATGCTCGTATTTCGCAGCCCATTTGCGCGGCAGTGATCCCGTAGTGTTCGAGCAGTTGAGTCTGCCCTTCCGCCGTTCCGCCGCCGTGGCTGCCCATTGCGGGGACGATGAACGGCAACGCTCCGAACGACTTCATGTGGTTCACGACGGCCAGTGTGATGTCACCAATTCCGGCGATCCCTCGACTCCCCGCAGTGATTGCCACCGTCTGGCCAGGCCGAATTCGATCGCCGAGCCCGAGCGTTTCAAGTTGTCGCGAAACTTCGCCCGCCACATCAACAACGCGACGCGCGTCGAACGATTGGCGAATCCGAAACATTCGAGGAAAGAGTGACATGGTTTTCCGGGCCTGAAAAGGGAACATCAACACCGCTGCGGTCAACTCCAAACGTTCTCGCAACGCATGCCGTCAGTGTATCACAGAACGGACAAGGGCTCGAATTGTATCAGGCGACCGGAAGTGGAAAAACAGACACAAAGAAGGGAAGCGAGGAAAGGTGAAACAGCATTATGGGAGGCAGAGGCTCCCGCCGAGCCGCCACGACGCGGCGTCACCCTACATGATAGACACCAATAATGAATTCCTCTTTTCTTCAAACGAAAACGCCAATGAAATAAACTCGCGACCCGACGCCCGAAGCGGCTTTATTCGCACCTCGCGGAAATGAAAAGCGGATACGTTCAATGAAAGAAAAATCCATTCGCAAGATACCTGATCAAGGCAACTGAAATCCGGAAATTAGTAGTATTGGAATCGCGGTAGGGACGGACATTGCTGGCCACCTCCCGCTCGGATCCGTACGTGCGGAACTACCGCATACGGCTCCTGCCTCGGGTATGACGTTCCGTTGCCCATGTAACGTGACACGCCGTTGGCTGACAAACTCGCCTCTGTTCCGACTGAGTGTCCGGGATGAGGTCATTTGATTGGCAGTTCGCCAAACCCCTCGTGAGGATATCGCGGGGCGGGGATCGGCGCATGACTCGAAGCCGAACTGGTTCGGCAGTCCTTTGTTCGTACAGAACTTGCATCTGCTACTTTCTTCCGGCATTTACCGGCGCACCGTGTGACGCAATGTTTGTCCTCGCCTTCTCGGGGAAGTCCGTCGGGTTACTCAGGCATTCTCGCGTTCAAACTGTTATTGTTTGCTGCGTGGCGAATCCGTTTCCGCGTTCGCAATGAGTGCAGTGGGAGTCCGTGGCATGGCGATCGGAATCAATCCGACGGTCGATTTCGCGTTCAAGATGTTGTACGGAAATCCGGAACATCCCGCCGTGACGATCCACTTTTTGAATTCGATGCTCGAGGGTCCGAAGATCT
>JANXOO010000741.1 GCA_025353525.1 Schlesneria sp.
CTCTGTGCCTCTGTGGTTCACTTCCTCTTTCGACGATTCGCCTTGAAGAAATCCACTGGCATATCAGCAACTTGCGACAATTGTTCATATGCCGATCCTGAAGCCTGAACTCCAGCGACGAATGAAATTTCAAATCGGGTCGTTGCCTTTATTTTTTCTTCTTCGTTTCCGGTTTGCGGTTGTCGTCGGCAGGGGTGAGTGGGGCTTTTGATTCTTCGTCAGACAACTTTCGGATTTTGATCTCTTTCAACCCGGCCCGTGTTGCGTAGCACGAGATTCCAAATGGACGTGACGGGTCGACTTCGCTTCGAATCGAAATCTTCTTGCCCTTCGTTGCGACGCTCACAACCTGCTTGTCACCGATCCACGCCATCATGCCGAGTTCTGTGACTCGCAGCCGAATTGTGTACCACTCGCCTCGATCAAAACTCTCATACCGCGCGGTTTCGTTGTTGGCAGCGTCGAGACCGTTCAGGCTGGATATTCCGACAACACCACCGCCCCAACCTCCGATGATCAGGCTGCACGGGTCGTCGTTGACTTCAAACGTCAAGCCGCAAAAAAAGTCGTTGCCTTCGATCCGTTGGGCTTGCAGGCTGACTTCGTAATTCATCTTTGGCAACGCTTCGCCGGTCCAGGTAATGCCGGTCATTTCAGAACCCTGTTGCATGACGATCATGTCGTCTTCGACTTCGACCTGACCCTCGCCTCCGAATTGTGTTGACTTCCAGTTCGCGAGCGTCTCACCGTTAAACAATGACTTCCAGGCCGGAGCCTTCGATACCGGTTTGTCGTCGGCATTGGTCGAAACCCAAAACGGGATCGTCAAACTCAGGATCAAGGTCAACGGATACAAAATTCTCCGCATTTATAAACATCTCCAGTAAAACAGGCGGTACGGTTCGGTTCGGTTCGGTTCGCTACTTTTCGCAATGATGATTCAGCGGCCTGGCAAATCGGCATGCGAATTGTCCTTAGGCGATCTGCAGGATAAAAGTTACCAATCGCTGAAAAGTTACCAATCGCTGGATCGCTGAAAAAGGGGGACAGGCACCAGGAAGCCCTGGAGCCAGTCCCCGTTTTTCATTTTGGCGGAAACTGGCGAGCCGAGCGGCGTAAGCCCTCGGACCGAATTGCCGAAGAGTCCGAGGGC
>JANXOO010000801.1 GCA_025353525.1 Schlesneria sp.
TTCCTGATGTCAAACGACTCGGTGGAACCGTCATCGTGGCCTGTCAGCCGTCACTCATCGAACTCTTTCAATGTGTCGAGGGAATCGACGAACTCTATCCGCTGACTCCGGAATTCGGCCGATCCCCTCCGCCATTCGACACATGGCTGCATCTGATGAGTCTTCCGCGAGTGCTGGGTACGAGACTCGAATCCATTCCGGGAGTGACCCCGTATCTACAAGCTCGCGACGAACTGGTTCAATCCTGGCACAGAGAAATAACGGGCGAAATAACGGGCGAAATGACGGGCGACTGGCTGAAAGTCGGGATCGCCTGGCAGGGGAATCGCAAAAGCCTTAGCGAACGGGGTCGTTCCATCGGATTGTCCGAGTTTGCTCCGCTGGCCCGGGTTTCGGGAGTTCGACTTTACAGCTTGCAAAAAGGGGACGGAAGCGATCAGGTAGCGTCGTTGCGGGGAGATTTCCCTGTGGTCGACTTTACCGATCGAATGGATACGACGACAGGCCCGTTTCTCGACACAGCGGCGATCATGATGAATCTGGATCTTGTGATTACGGCGGATACATCGATCGGGCACCTGGCAGGAGCCCTGGGCGTTCCGGTATGGGTCGCATTGAAGTACGTACCCGACTGGCGATGGATGCTCGACCGCGACGACACACCGTGGTATCCGACGATGAAACTGTTCCGGCAAACATCACTGTCTGACTGGCCAGGTCTGTTCCTGACAATGGCCGAAATGCTGAAACAGAGAGCGGCCAAAATCGCATGATCCCGTTATCCCCGCAGGGACGGAACAAGTAAAACAATCGCGTCGGCATCAATCGCTTCCAGTCGCCCGACGGGCCCCACCTTCTCACCCGTTTTGGCTTTGACGTTCACCCGGTCGTCGCTAATCCCGGCCAATTCTGCAATTTTTGATGCGATCGCCCGTTTAAACGGTGACAACCGGGGACGCTCTGCGTGAACCGTGCAATCAAGATTGGCAATTTCCCACCCGCGCTGCCGAACTTCGTCGACGGCTTTTTGCAGGAAAATCGCGGAATTCGCATTGGCCCATTGAGGGTCGGAATTCGGAAACCATTCACCGATGTCTCCCAAACCCGCCGCTCCAAGAATTGCATCGGTCACAGCGTGAAGCAAAACATCAGCGTCGCTGTGTCCGTCGAGCCCCATTTCGAACTCAATCGTCAGCCCTCCCAAAACCAGCGGCCTCCCGGCGACCAGCCGATGCCGGTCGTGCCCCAAACCGATGCGCATTCCGTTCGCTTTCATCGTATCGCTACCTGCTCCGTGTACTGAACTACGATCGATGCCGCCACCCAAGAGACCTGTGATCGGGACAACTGGCCATTCCCTTGTCGTCGGGGCACTTCAAGGTCGAAACACGGGATCCGGAAAATCGTTTGCGGGTTTTTCCGTTGATTGTGCTCCTCCGACGAGCCCTCGACAGAGTGCTGCTTTTTCCGTTTGTTGTTGTACCAGTCCCACCTGCTTCCAGACTTGCTCCGTCTCGCCACGTTGTGCGGCAATCGAAGCGGCGAAACGATAGCATTCCTCGCGAATCACAAGATCGTCGAGTTTTGAAATGAACTGAAAGGCGATCGACAATCGCCCTGTGGCCGGTAAATTCGATGCGGTTCGCAGCAGAATCTCTTCTCGTCGATTGAGTTTCGTATCGATGGTCTGCACAAAACTGACGGCACCAGGTATGTCCGCCTGAAGAAGTTTGTTAAATACAATCAGGGGCGGTCGAGGAGGTGCCGGATCTTTTGACCATCGCCGCCATGCACCCAGAATGGCTCGTTCCTCATCGGTTCCCGGCATTGCTTCGACCAGTTCGCCTGGCAACCCGGTCGCAAAGAAGTTGTCACGTTGATTGATGTCGTCTGCAAACGAACGGGTGCTGACGACGATCCAGACCTTTGAATTCAGACCAACACCCGCACCGCGTAGCCGAGACAGGATTTGCGTTTCAAACTCGAACTTGAGTCGCGCCGCTTCGACGATGTCGTTTAACACGCGTTTGTAATCGATGGCCGCCCGACGTTCCTCGTCGTCATCCTTCAACTTAAGTTCCTCTTTGAGGAATTTTCGCAAGCCCCCGGAACCGCGACGTTCTGAATCTTCGAGACGGTTCGATGCTGCCGCAAAAGTCGGTGCGGTCGCACGAATGAAAGACAGGGCCATATCGAGCGACGTTTCAGCATCGGCCTTCGATCCGGACGATTGCGCCTCGATGAATGCTATTTCCGCAGCGGCTGTCGCGGCGCGATACAAAGTATCCGGCGTTGGCAACTTGAACCGGATTGTTGTGGGAACGGTCGGCATGACGAGTTCCGCAGGGACGGCGATCGAAGCCAGTTTCCCCTTCGCCAATTCGATGGCCTTGGCCGTTCCGACCGGATCTTTGGCAAGAAAACGACCGCATCCGGCGCGCGCCCAGACTCGGGCGGCCAGCGGAGCTGCAAGTGGTTCCACCGCCGCTGCGATGGTTCCGTCGATATCGGCCGAGCCGACGGGCGAGTTTTTCCTGGCAGTCTCTTGCGCCCAGATTGCCAGTGCTTCAACCCTGGCGTCGTCGTCAGGAAGTGCAGCGGCCCACGCAACGGCAGCCTGAGACTGGCCTCGGAAGACGAGTGACGCCGTCGCCGCCGATGTCTGCGGAGATTTCCATGGCAAGACGGATGCAGAATCGGTCAGCGCGGCGATTCGGCCATCATTCGCCATTTGCATTCGAGCAGCCAATTGCGCTTCGCTATCCTTCGACTGAAAGCTCGTCAGCATTGTCAGTGCTTCGGGAATTCGATCTGCGACCGCCAGCGATGCCGCAAGGTGACCGGCAATCTCCAACCGGGTTCTCCCGAATTTCGGGATCCTGGGTACTTCGGCCATCGCCAGGTTCAATGTTTTTGTTGCGCCCTTTTTGTCGCCAGCTGCGAGTTCAACACGGTTCAGTTCGAGCAGCGGAATAATCCGGTAATAACTGACCTCTTGCCCGACGGTCGCCAACTGACTCAGGTGATCGCGAGCATCCACAACGTTCCCCGCAATCGCGTTCGCCTCGGCCGCCATCTGCCTGCAGAATGCCTTGCTTCTCTGCTTGTCATTGGCAAGGGACGAATCCCTCAATTGCTTAAGAGCCAACTTGAGAATTTCCCCGTGATCTTTGGCCGATGTGGCTTCGGCATCGGCGTTATCACCACCGACCTTTTTCGAGGACTTCCCGTTCTTGCCGTTCGCCTTCGAAGTTGAATCAGCCGCGGCTTCTGGCGAAGTAACGGTTGCAGTTGGTGCCCCTTTTTTGTTGCTCCCGAACGATTCGAGCACCATTTTCTTGTCTTCGTCTGACATTTCCTTTTTTGCTTTGGTGCCTGAAGGAGCCAGGGCGACGTAAAGGCCGATTCCAAACAGCACAATCGCCGCCGCTGTGATTGCCAGGATCAGGGGAATTTTGCTCGATCGCGGCGGAGGTGGGGGAGGTGGCGGCGGGGCCTCGTCTTTCTTGTCAGAAGGAGCCGTGAAGATGGGCATCACGCACTTGGCGTTGGCACATCTCACCATTTGACCGGCCGCCGTCGGTGGGAGGTAACCCGGAGTGTCACACATCGGGCAAACGACTTGCAGTTTTCGTTGTTTTGTCGGACTCGGCAGCGCCTGGATTGCGGCTTTTCCTGTCGTCAATTCGGATTCAAACGGCAGGTCGTCACCCGGTAAGGTCGGCGTGATTCCGACCGACTTTGCCGCCACCGGTTTTGCGGAAACGGGCTTCGATGCGGGTGTTGAAGCCTTGACGGCCGCCGGTGCCGGTTTTGCTCCCGGTTTGGCCATCATCGACGCACCGCAAAACGGACAGTCCTCAGCATCGTCATCAATCACCGACTGACGACACGAAGGACAAACCGGAAAATCCATGATGACTGATTCCTGGCGAAATTCGACTCGGGTGAAGTGAACCGGTTGAAAATGAGAATTGCAGCCCGGCATTGTTCCACGAAAACTGATCGGGAAACCGGAAGGGGCCGGAAAACACACTCACATCGTTATTCTATCGAATGCATCCCGGAAGCGACAAACATCGTCGGGAAAGATTAACCACAGTCACAGCGGCACAGAGAAATTAAAATCCGCTGGTTCTTAAGCCTGAAATTTATTCATTCCTTGCTTCTTCTCTGTGTCTCTACTGGTTCACTCTTGAATTCGTGTTCTTTGTGTTGGAGTGGGCGTTTGTTTCGGGATGAGGAATTCGTGATTGGTCTTTGTCATGTGGGGCGACGCAGCGACGTGGCGGCTCGGTCGGATCCTCGCCCGCCCATGATGCGGATTCGCCTTGACTTGCTGGTCTTCTCGGTGTCTCTGGTGCCTCTGTGGTGATCTTCCTCTTTCGACGATTCGCCCTGGAGAAATCCACTGGCT
>JANXOO010000815.1 GCA_025353525.1 Schlesneria sp.
CCCGAGGTTGGCAGAGCCTGCTGGAAGACCAAAGATTTGGCAGCAGCGGCGGCGATTGTTCCCGAGGCCGAATTCAGCGTGACCACATAGTTTCTTCCGTAGTTGCCATCAACAATCGTGAAACCGGCATTGACGGTTAACGTGCTCTTGTCAGGTCCCAAAACGGCTTTCGAAACGTACGATTCATGCAAGCCCGTCACAAAATCGTTTCCGTACATCACTCCGGCGAAGGGGATTGCTGTCGCCGAGGTTGTTCCGTCGTAAACCTTCCAGTTTGCTGCGGCAGAAATCGTGATCGGTGCCGGAGCGATTGTTCCAGCAATAGACGTTTTCGTGATGGTGTAGTCGCGACCACCGTTTCCGTCGTCGATTGTGTAACCGGCGTTGACTGTCAAAACACTTTTGCTTGCCCCCAGGACGTTGACCGAAGCGTAAGATTCCGTCAGCCCGGTGACATTGTCGGTGCCGTACAACCCCGAAGCGAACGGTAACGCGTCGGCTGAAGTGGTGCCATCAAAAGTTTTTGTATTGGGTGAGGCAACAACGGTGAGTCGGAAAGGCGTAATCGTTCCGGCGGCGGTCTTGACGGTGATGACGTAATCGTTTCCGCCATTGCCACCGTTGATCGTATACTGGATGACCCTGAGCAGGCTGCCATTCGTCCCCAATACATCTTTGGATTCGAAAACCTGAATCAGATCAGTGACCGTGTCGGTTCCCTTGAGGCCGGTGATGGTCGGTATTTTGACGGTTGACGTTGAGCCGTCATAAATTTTTCTGTCGGATGCGGCCGAAATGACCAGCGCCGTCGGGCTGATCGTGAAATACAACGGCGCGCTGTAGGCGTTGGAATACTGAACAAGGTTGCTCGTGAATTTGGCAACCGCCGTATAAGTCCCCGCGTCTCGGGGTGCCCCTGGAAGTGGCCTGGTGATCAGAGCCTGATCTGCGGTCAGTTTTCCGCTGTAATACGAATAGGACAGCGTCGCATCACCGAAAACCGCCAGTGACTTGTTTTTGATATCAAATGCCCGCGCATTCGACACGGCATATGCCGTGCCCTGGTATGCACCGCCAGCGATCGTTGCAGTCACAGTCGGGATTTCGGGGATGACATCAATCCGCAACGTTTTTGCCGCACGATCGATATCGAATCCGCCATTGGCGGTTCCACCGTCGTCCTGCACCTGGAAATTGAAATTCCCGTAGTTTTGTCCGAACGTATGAAGGGCAGGCGTATAGGCCAGTTTGCCGGCACTGATGTCAATTGCGCTGACGAATTGACCTTGGGTCACGGCCGCGCCGCGATCAGTCAATGTTCCCGTAGCGGGCAGCGTTGTGATCTCGACCGCTTTCAACGCATTTGAGGGGATGTTGACGGGATCAGTAAAACCGAAATTGGATGTCTGGATGGTAAACATAGTGTCCTTGACGAGCGTCACGGTGCCTGACGTTCCGGACGGAGCGGCATCGCGCAGTTGCCCCGGCAGCGACGAGATTCCGTTGGCAATAACGACGACAGAAAAGTTCCCGCCAGTCGCAAAATCGGATGGCAAATCGAAGTTGACAGTCACGACTTTATTCCCCGTCGCCACTCCGGGAGTCCATCCGGTGGTGCGAGCGTACGTCACGATCCCCGTAAGCGTATTGGTCACGCGAACGATCGGATAATTTGTTGACATTTCGGCGTCGTCACCATAAGAAGCTCCTTCGGAAATCCCGGTCAACCGGGTTCCCGAAAGGATGTAACCGGTCGAGGATGTCTGGACGATTCCGGAAATTGTCGGACGCCATTCCGGGTTGGGAGTACCGTCGGGTGCATAGTCCCAAATCTGACCCGCCCCGGCACCGCCAAGCAAGATGTGCCCGTTGGGCAATGAAAGCATACGAAGTACGAATGCAGGACCATTGCTGAGCGATGCTCCAAGGACTCCTCCAGGCGTCACATCGGCCAGTGAATTCGTCGTATAGTCATAATCGAAGAGTTTCGTCGGACTTGAAAAGATCTGGGGTTGGGTCATATCGGCAGCGAACAGGAAATGGCCATTCGGAAGCATTACTCCCGGCGCGTCATCTGCTCCCATCCCGACTGGCAACTTTGGACCGGCTGCCCAGGTATTGGTCGACGGTGAATAGATCACAGTATTGTTATTGGCACCAGCCAAAAAGACATTTCCGTTCGGCAGTATCGTCTGGGGTCCGAGTTCATAACCGTACTTCGAACCCGTCAATGGAACGGGGACGACCCCCGCATCGACCCACGTCCCGGTCGACGGGATGTATCTTTGCGCATGTCCCGTGCCAGTCGACGAACTTGCGAAAATATCGTACGAAAGGACGCTTCCGTCGGCGAGCAACGACCAGGTCTCTTCGTCACTCGAATCACCTCGCAACTTCGATCCGGTTTTTGTCCAGGTATTTGACGCCGGATCGAAGAGATAGGTCTGATCATCGCTAAGGTAGCCAGCAAGAATTTTCCCGCTTGGCAACAACACCGTCGGATCATCGCCAAATTGTGTTTGAGGGAAATCCGCAATCGCTTTCCATTTGTCCGCGACAGGATCGTAGATCTCGCCGGTGTTGACCCAGTTTTGCTTCAGTGGACTACCGCTGTATTCACCGCCGATAACCAGGACACGACCGTCGGGCAGCACGTTAGACCCGACATAAAGGCGGGCAGTTCCCATCGAAGCGATCGCAGAACTGGCAGAATTCACATAGTTCCCGGCATTATCCGGCGAAAGCTTTGAAAATGAATCCAGGGCACTTGTTCCCTGAACGATGACTGTACCATCGGTCAAAAGCATCATCGTTCCGGCGCTGATGGTGCTCGCCAGCGGGGTCCAGGTACCGGTCGACGCCGTCAGCAAGCGGCGCGATTCCAGATCTTCGACAATCGCGGGAACCGAGGTCACGAAGCGGCTGCGCGAAGTGCGAACCAACCCGTTGAAATAATTCGAACGACGATAGTTCGAGATGCAGCAGACCCAATCCCTCAATCGAGCGATGAACATGGCAGGCCCCTGTCAATTTGTCGAAATAGTCGATGCTGGAATGTCATTTGGAAGTACCGTTCACTGCAAACTCGTAACCATCCAAAAATGGCTGCACGATTAAACTCAACTTCGCAGATTTCCCATATGTTTTACGGCACGAATCAAATTTTTCCGGTCAGTTGGACACTCATCGAAATGCCAAATTCCGAAAAGGCCATGAGCACTCTTCGGTTGAATCGGCGTTTGATAAATGCCTCATTCTGAGACGCGAGCGGGATAAAGATTTCGTAAGACTAGAATGCGAATGTGTCTGGTGCAAGCGATCGGGCAAAATCAGGCGTTTTTCTACGTGTCGCCCAATCCCGATCCGAGAGCGAACTGTTCAAATCCTGTTTCACGCAGACGTGACTTTAACAATTCCGAGCGTTCGGATTCCCGCAATCCGTTGAGTAATCCGAAAAGGACGCAGCCCATCACGATACTGGTGACGCTCACGACGCTCATTGGCAGATGGAACGGTTTGAGGTCAGCAAAGATTTCATCGACACTGCAGTACTCGCCGAACTTTTCGCCGTTATAGAGCATCTCGACGCCGCAGAAATCGGATGTCCATTCGTAGTCGAACGGGCCGTAAACTTTCCGGCGGTGTTTCACCCAGAAGCGGCTTCCGTCGAGAAAAATTCCATGACTGCCAGACACATTCAATCCCCGCGTGGATACGGATGGTGATGTCACTTGCACGCGAAGGACAACGCACCCCGGGCGTCATTTTCGTGCGACAGATTGACCAATTCAGGGCACGCGGTGCCCGTTCTGAAACCCAAGCTGATAATACGGACACGAATACGATCATACGCATCGGGGAGATTACTGAGATCGCTACGTTTTCGGCAATACGGGTTCAGTCGAGTGGGGCATTCGGACGCGGTGGGGATTCAGATCCGCTGCATTCCGTGTTTCCGAATCCGGAATTCGCTCAAAGCGAATTGCACTTTCAAGAGTGAAGAAGCGAGCTACCGCCTGGCGATGGATGCCACTGGTGCCAGTGTGCATCACGTCAAACGCCGACAGGCGATTTCAAGCCGGTCATTGCCGCGGCCTGCGCTAATTTGTCGGCAACATCTTCAGGAAGGACGATCCCTTCCAGGAGCGCCCGTCGGTGCAAGTTCCATTCTCGTTCGCCCGGAAGCAGCACACGCTCGACTCCCATTGCTGCGGGAACAGCGTGGATCTCGTCGATTAGCCGTTTGAGTCGCAAATCGAATTGCGTGAGTGATGTCATTGCGGCTACGTCGATCGCGATAAATGAGGCATTGTGGCCTGACGGCAGCGAGGGGTCGTCGAAGATCCAGCTTCCGACCTGCCATGTCATCAACCCGCCGGGCAGAATTGCGGAAAGGATCTCACACCACAGGCCGAACCCGTATCCCTTGTGGCCCGCCATCGGAGCCAGCGCGGCCCGATCAGGATAGAGAGTTCCGTCCGATGTCGGGTTGCCATCCAGATCGATCAGCCACGACGAAGGAATTGGTTCACTCCGTTGCAGTGCCGCATAGATTTTGCCGCCAGCCACGGCAGCAGTGGCCATGTCGAGCACAATCGGATCCCCGTTTCCGACCGGGATTCCGTACGCAATCGGATTGCTGCCAAGCACCGCACCGCGCGATCCAGGTGCTGCTACACTGGGAATATCGTTCCCGGTGACCATGCCGATCAATCCCTCGCGAGCGGCCATCGCACAGAAGTAACCTGCCGCGCCGATATGCCCCGTGTTTTTCATTCCGACATAGGCAATCCCGACATTTCGGGCTTTTGACATAGCGGTGCGCATGGCGAAATGGCTACCGACCTGCCCAAGGGCTGACTCTCCATCGATGATCGCCCAGGCGGGCCCTTCGCGCTCGATTCGCGGAACAGCGGTGGCCCGATAGCCACCTCCCTGAAGTTTTTTGAGGTATCCTGCCAGCAGCTTCGTACCGTGTGTAAAGACGCCCATCGCGTCGGTTGTCACCAGCGCACTTGCCGTTGTTTCCGCGTCCGATGTCGACATCCCGACCCGCGTCAGCGCATTGATACAAAAGGCAGTCAGTGATGCGACAGAAACGGATTTTGTCATTCGGTCAGTTTTCGTGCAAGGTGAACGCCAACGGTGATTTGATCGCGGACTATGGATTCACGACATTTGGCAGTTTCTCACCGCGCATCGCAATCGCAGCGAGACTGGCGGCGGTTTCTCTCAATTTGCGAACAGCAGGCACGCTGCACGACGCAATGTGCGACGCGACAATCACCTGGTCCATTTTAAGAATCGGATGATCCGGCGGAATCGGTTCCGGCGAGAAAACGTCAATTGCTGCCGCTGAAATATGTCCGCTCTGTAGCGCCGCAGTCAGCGCATCGGAATTGACAAGGTCTCCACGCGACAGGTTGATCAGGATCACGCCCGGCTTCATGCGTCCCAGAGACACTTGATCAATCATTCCGCGAGTTTGAGCCGTCGACGGGCAGTGCAGCGTGACAAGATCCGATTGAGCCAGCAGCTCTTGCAGTGCAACGGACTGGTACCCGGACCGCTCGATGTCACCGGCGGCAACCGCCGGATCATAAACGAGGACCCGACATTTGAAGGGGCGAAGCCGCGAGGCGACTTCGCGTCCGATCC
>JANXOO010000825.1 GCA_025353525.1 Schlesneria sp.
TCTGTGGTAAAAACTCGTCGCATTTCTCTGCACCCTGTCGCCGAGCGATTGGTCAGTTTCAGCCAAAATGGTTCCGACAGTAAATGATGCGCCGGTCCTAAAGGCCGTTTTCCAGAGAGTGAAACCATATCGCGTCTGAAATGGAATTTCGACCGGATCAACGCGAAATCATTTCAGTGACTTGAGGGATTCCTGATCGCTTGCGGCAGAGACCTCACCCGTGATTCCCGTCAGTTGAAATTCGTTTTTCGGTCCGAATCCTGCGTTTGGCCTGGCGAGGTAGTTGACTTCGTCCCCGGTGAATTTCAGCTCGATTGAAATGACAAAAGGCGTCTCGAAAAAACAGAGTTTTGCCTTGAATGTATCATCTGAAGTCCATGCTCCGCTCGCTGCCACCGGTTGCTCGCGCAAATGACTTCGTTCTTGCAACGATCCCCATGCGGACTTGCCCCTGGTCCATTCATCTCGACGACAGATGACCCTGTGTTCGATGCCGTCAAATCTCATAACAAGTGTCGCGGCTCCGCCCGTGTTGTCAGATTCGATACGGATCATCTGAAGCTTGTGTTCGCTGGGCGGGAAGACATATTTCTTGCCGGATCCTTTCGCGGGCGTTCCTGATCCGGTTTGGGGACGAATCGACAACCCGCGCAGGGTTCGATCCAGTTTCGACCTGGAGACATCATCGGCGGGCAGAATTGACGGTTTGAGTGCAGGCAAAAGTTTTTCCCAGACGGCGTTCAGAACGGATTGCATATCCTTCAGGCCGCTGGTGATGGCAATCACCGCATCTTGCTCGGGAAGTACGATACAATACTGCCCAAAGGCCCCGTCACCGCGGTATCCGCCGTGTCGGCAACGCCAGAATTGATAGCCGTAACCCTGATCCCAATCGCTGGTCGGACTGCTTCCGTTGGAGACCTGTCGCGCTGTCGCCGCCTCAACCCACGCCTCGGGGACAAGGCGTTTTCCCTGCCACATTCCTTTTTGCAAACAGAGTTGTCCGAAGCGGGCGATGTCTTCTGTCCGAATGCTCAAGCCATACCCACCCGTTGAAATTCCTTGCGGACTGACTTCCCACGTCGGATTCGCGATCCCGAGCGGTTCGAAGAGTCGAGGCTGAAGATAGTCAAGAACGGTTGATCCCGTCACTTCTTGCACAATGGCCGACTGCATGTAGGTCGCAGGCGTGTTGTACAGAAAATGAGTTCCTGGCTTAAAGGGAACAGGATGAGCCAAAAACGATTTCACCCAGGGTGTTTCCAGTGTCCGGGGCGGCTCGGTCTGGTGTCCGGTCGCCATACGAAGCAGATCGCTGACCCGCATCGCCTTCAGATTGTCGCCGGGTTCGACCGGAGCATCGTCCGGAAAGAATTTCAAAACGGGATCATCGAGACTCAGCTTCCCTTCGGCAATCGCCAGTCCGACTGCTGTCGACGTAAAGCTCTTGCTGAGCGAATACAGCGAATGCCGGGCCTAGGGGTGATAGGGAGCCCACCATCCTTCGGCAACGACGTGTCCGTGCCGAAGCAACATAAAACTGTTCAGCGAATCAATTTCGCGATCAACAGACTCGATGAACGCCTCGACTTCAGATGACGAGACCCCTTGCGCTTCCGGTGTACTACGAGGAAGTTCAGCCGCAAGGCAACTCAATCCGTTCAAAATTGCCAACGTCAGAATGAACGTCGATTTCATCGTTGTCTTCTCCATGTTCTGAATTGTCTGCGGTCATCCGAGATTTCCGTGCTCGTTTGAATCGCAATCGCGAGGAAGTTTCAGGTAGCCCGAAGCGTCAGCGAGGGCGTCAGCGAGGGCGTCAAAGAACGAGGTTTCGAACTTTATTCCACCAGGTTACCGTTCCAGATCGCTCGCGGAAAGCGAACTTCTTTGTTTTTGGATTCTCGTTTATTCCGATTCCAGTTTGATTCCAGTTTGAGGCGACGGAACTAAAGAGAAACTCCCTCGCTCACGCTTCGGGCTACCTGGCGAGTCACTCTTCGAGCAGATCACGGAGTTCGGGTGAAATTAAACGGGTCAGGACTCATTGAATTCTGGTGCCAGTTTTTTTTCCTTTGCCGGGATGCCACAACGACCACGAGCGGATGAAGCTGGCGGAATGTATCATGCCTTGAATCGGGGGAACGGACGCGGACAGTCTTTCCACGAGAGCGAGGATTATGCCGCATTTGAGCGAATCCGTGCGGATGGGTTGGGTTCTTGCTTTGGGCGATTGGCCACAGGCCATTCGAGTGGATGGCCACTTTGGGCCACTCGTTTTTCGACGATTTCAGATTCCGCCATTGGGTGATCGAAACGGGCCGCGTCGTCGCTGCTCGCTACTTGATGCTTCCCGGAAAATGAATGCGTTGCGGGCCGATCCGTCGGGTGTCAGTCGCACCAGCCAGCCGCAATGTCGGCAGCGCTGCAGTGTTAATTCGCCGATGATCCGAGTGAACTCATTTGAGGTGCAAGCGGGGCATCGTGTTGATTCAGAAATCATTGGGAACCTCGCTTTCGATTCCTTCGATTCGCTGCCGCTCCGGTACGATGCGGAGCTTGATGACGTGTTCGCGAATTCCGCGATTCCGGTTCTTGCGGCAGTAAACCCGATACTCCGACGAGTCGCCGTAGGTGTCGTCGAATTTGAATGGCCAGAACGGAAAAATCGCGACATCGGCGTCGTTTTCGATTCCACCTGAATCACGCAGGTCTGACAGTTGAGGCTGCGGATTGTCGCGCGATTCGATCGACCGGTTCAGTTGAGCCAGCAATAACAGCACGACATCGTGACGCATGGCCGCCGCCTTCATTCGCATGCTGACATCGGCGACACGTTGTTCCCGGGTCTCTCCCTCGCCAGAAAGAAGTTGCACATAGTCAACCGCCACAATACGAACACCGTGTGTTCGAACGGCCCGTTCGATGGCCCGTTCAGCAGCCGCGACGGTCGCGCACTTTTCGGCAATAACCACGGGAGCTCGCCTGGAAAAATGCTGCTTTGAATCGTGGGTCAGCTTGCCCGATCGCAGATGCCATTCGTCGGCCGGGATGTCGCTGAATGAAGCGAGCGACCGCGTCGCAAGACTCGCTGCCGACATTTCCTCAGAGATCATCAAACCCGGAATGCCTTTTTTTGAGGCTTCATCCAGCCATTGCAGTCCCAGCAGTGACTTGCCGTGGCTCGGCCTCGCTCCGATCACAATCATTTCGCCTGGCATCACTCCACCGATCATCCGGTCGATCTCTGGGAGTCCCCATTCGAGACTTGGTGCCCCCCCGGTACGGTATCCTTCGATGGCATCCAGGACGTGTTCCGAGAGTGGCCGCGGCCGCTGGCGTTCGACTCGCGACAGCAATTCCGACAGTTTTAGTGCGGCGGTGACCGCCGATTCCATCAAAGACGCTTCTGAGGCGGTCGCATCGAACGCCTGTTTGACGAGTTCCCGTCCGATCGCAATCGCGGACCGTCGGCGACTCGACTCCGCAACCAGCCGGGCATAACTGGCGGCATGAGCCGAATGCGGTACGGCTTCGAGCACTTCGATCAGATACGCGGCGCCGCCAATCTCGGCCAGATTGCCCGATGATTCAAGGTCCGCGGCCAAAGTGACGGTGTCCAGTTCGCCTCCGTCATCGCAAATTCTGAAGATTGACCGTTGAAGAATCCGGTGGATGTCAGAATAAAAATCGTCGACACAGACGAACTGGCGAACGACATCGACCGACGACGAGTCGAGCATCTGGCTGGCAAGGCACGCTCGTTCGGCAACGAGGTTTTGAGGCGGAATAGTCGCGGCGTTCATGATTTCATCCTTCGAGAGGCGTCTGATTCATCCAGCGGCAGAACTTTCGGTTTCGAATTCGGAGCGCGGGATTGCGCGATGTCGAACGTCGCCCGCGGGCCAGCCTCGGATTTCTCCCACTTGCGGATTGCGGCCTGCCAATCCTTCATGGGGTTGCGACCGACCTTCCAGCCATTCGATGCGTAGTGGTCGATGAACGTCTCGGCATCAACCGCGTTTCGGCGTTCGCGGCAATAGTCCAGAACCTCG
>JANXOO010000837.1 GCA_025353525.1 Schlesneria sp.
TACAACGCCCTGGAAGGCATCCGTTTCCAGCCCGCTGGCTCGCGATCGCACTGCCATCCGGCCAGTCGTATCGCGTTTCACGCTGTTGGACGCTTTCAGTCGTGAATGAACGGCACTCGACACCGTCGAATGACCCAGACCCGCCACTTCGTCCGTAGCCGATTCTTCTTGCGAACTGCTGACGGTACGGACGGACGAGAATCGCGGCGCGTAGATACAGACCCGGTTTGTCGGTTTCATCCGCTCGAACCCGTTTCGATCGGTAAACTCGAGGACCGTATCTTCCGTATCGAGACCTTTCCTGAAGACATTGTCGTAGTGAACCGGCAGATCCCGATCGCCACCGTCGCACAGATATTCGTCAGTAAACTTCTCAGACGACGGCAGATTGCAGGCGTCGCAAGACATCATCCCTGCCGCCATCGGGTTTGCACCTGCCGCCGGATAACGTGGTTCGGGTGGACAAGTTTCCACATCACCTGGATTCCGTGAAATCCATCGAGCACGTGCCGTCACCGGTTTTACCACGGGTATTGATGCCGCCTGGTTTTCTGGTTGATCCAGCGCATCAACCGACGCCAAATTGAGTTCGGCTGCTGATTCGTCAGTCAGACCGTTATCGCCTGGAAGCGATTCGTTCGAATACACCGTCTGCTGAATCGCCGAATCACGATGAAGTCGAATGACCCCGGCTTGCGGTTCAGCATAATTCAATTGCTGAATGTCCGAATTCTGTTCCTTGCGACCCGCTTTGGCCCACGACAGTGAGCCCGATGTCGGCTTTGATTCTTCTGTATAGATCGCATGTACGGGCCCCCCGTCGCTCGGTTTCGAGCGGGCCGTCTGCGGAACCGTCGCGCAGGCCGAACAACTGAGCGCCAACCCCACGGCACTCCATCCGAGGATTTTGTGACCGAACGGGCGAGTGTGTTTGTGTGCGGCCATGAAAGATTCTCCCTCGACAGATCGCGGTGCTCGTCCTGGCGACTTTCCGCAGATCACGTTAACCCTTGATTCCGTTCGCCTCGCGTCACCGCCGGGCGATTCGGTGAGACGACCCGTTGCCAAGCCTGACAACTCCGGTACGTCCGCCGGAAGGAACTGGCAGGTTAACTCGTTTCGATTCAAGTGCCGCCCGAGTTTGCCTGGCAGACTGAGCGTGCTTTTCAGTGACGCGAATCGGTCCGCCGGGCCCGAAAAAGGCCGGTTCCGGCTGATTCGGATTGGGCGTTCGTCCGCCGATGCGAACAATCGCCATGGGGCGTCCCAACACGTCCGCTTCTGCAATCACATTTTGTGATGGCTCGATCGTTCGAATCCGCCGCGTTGTGTCGAGGAACGACGTTGGCACTCGATCGGGTTGTTCGAGGTAAACGACTTTCGTCACAAGTCGACCGTTGGCCGCCCACTCAAGTTCGTCCAGCGTCAGTTCAAAGTCGATGGGAAATTCTTCCACCTTTCCTGCTGGCGGGTGCAGCCGATCGATCAGTTCCACCGAAGGATAAAAGTCAATCCCGGGCAGTTCGGGAACGTTGCTCACTCGCAAACGATACATGCGTCCCACAACCAGACTTGCCTGTGCGGGCGCATCGAGATCGTACGCTCGTTCGGGCGTTCCTTCGTAAAAAGTCACGACACCTGTCGTCGGCAATGAGACTCGAACGGGCTGGAAATATTCAGGTGTTGTCCGACCGAGGTTGGCCGCCCACTGAGCGGCCAGGCCTGGCGGCGACACCTGATTTAATGGAAATTGACGCCCGTCAACGGAAGGAAATTGCTGGGCACCGGCGTTGCGGCAAGGCAACGTCAGTGTCGTCATCAACGAGAGCCAAAGGATCAGCGAGATCCGGGTCACGATAGACCTGCCTGTCAGTTGAAGTGAAGTGGTAAATTGAAATGACATCAGGGCATTCCACTCAGTGCCGCATGGGCCGTGCAGGGGAGGGTGCGTCTGACAATTGCAAAAAGATCAGGTAAGAATCTCAGCCCGTATGCAACGGGGCATCCGGGCTGAGTCGAAATTCAATTGACCTGTCGGTTACTGTTGACCGGGATATTGCTGTCCTGGGGGACAGTATCCACCTTGCCCCTGTCCTTGCCCTTGCATATTCCAGGCAGGATTCGAAAGTTCGTCAGGTCGGTAGACGGGATGCTTTTCAGTGTACTTGATGTAGTTGACAGGTTCGGGAAGGCTGAATCCCGGCTTGTGTTCAACATCGATCAACATGTGCGGATTGGGTTTTGGAAGTTGCATGCGGGTCCGGTTGCGAACCGTATGCGACTGCAACGTGGCCGGTCCACCCAGCGGAAGATGCGGTGGGCCAGGTAACCCGATCGGAGTGCCGGTAATCGGCATTCCCCAAGGTGGCATGTTTCCACCGGAAATCGGCGACCCCGGATAACCCGATCCGGCAACCATCATCGCGGCAGGAATACCAGGTCCGCCGCCGTTTCCGGCAGGTCCGATTGACATGGGGGGAACGATCTCGCCCCGTTCGCCATCGATCTGGTAAGAAACCTGATCAATCTCGTTGCCATCGATCATCGCCAGCGGCTTGCCACCGGGCTGACCGGGCATTTCGAGGTCCATGTTACCAACTCGCATGACGGCCATGATCGTACCGCGTTTGTCGGCTTCCTGGATTGGATCAACACCCGGATCAAGCCGCGTTGAAACGAGGGTTTCGACGTTTGCAATCGCGAGTTCCTGGAACCTGGCATCCGGCAGATAGATCACTTTTGTGACGTAGTTATTGCTCTCGATCTGATCGATGTCTTCGTTCGTCAATTGCATTGGAACACTGTTGTGCGACAGGTAGGCGTCGGTGTTCGGATGCGCCGGATAAACCTGGAGCGTCGGGTAAAGGACCAGTCCTTCACGACCGGGAATGCCGCTCAATTTCAGCCGATAGGTTGAACCCTGAACAAAGTTGTATCGAGCGGGTGCCACCAGTTGATTCTCGGCGTAACCGTTCGGAACCTGCCAGCCGACGTGCATTCCGTCGGGACCGATAAACCGGACCTGAGTATTCGTTGGTGCGAACGTCCGTCCGCCACCTCCGCCACCGGGACCACCCATGCCGGGACCGCCCATCATCGGCAACACGCCTGGTCCGGGTCCATCGACCATTGGGCCGGGTCGCATCATCATGGCAGCCGGAGGAGCATGGTATTCGCCCTTGCTCCCCGCATCGTGGCGCAAACCGACCAGACTGGGACCGCCCAGTCCGGAACTTTGCGATTGTCCCTGATGACCATCCATCGCGCAGCCGACGCACACTACGACGACCGTGCCCAATGCGAGAAAGTACAGCTTCATTGCGATCCCCATCCGTGTGACACGTTTTTCCGTCGACCTGTGCATACGTTTCCAGTTACAATGCCGCGCGTTACGATGACATCGCTCGCGATTGCACTCGCGACACGCGGGCGACTAACCCGGCGTGACACTTTGGTCTGCTCATCTCTTTTCGGAAGGAACTACGTTGCATCTTTGGCAAATCCGTCATATTCCGAAACGTCCGCAAACTTTGCTTAATCGGAATTTTTCCGTCGCAGCTTGGGCGTTCGTTTTCGTATCACTCTTGACGACAACACGTTACGCCACGGCACAACCCGCAAATAGCGACCCAAAGAAGGCGGCGGCAGTGGTCAAGTCGACTGCAGCCACGGAATTTTTTGACCGGGTTCGGCAGGAATTGCCGAAGCACTCGTCGGTCAAAGCCGATCTGTCGCAAGTTGTCTCTATCGGAGACCAGCGGTTCAAAGTATCCGGCCAGTACGCATCCGCAGGGACAAAATTGTCATTACACTACGTCATGACCCCCGATCAGGGGGCGAGTTGTGAAATGCTGGAAGTCTGCGACGGAAAAGAACTCTGGACTATGATGTCACTTCCTCCGGAACCCAAACGGGTCACGCACCGGAACGTCGAGCAGATCCAGGCGGCGGTGGCGGCGAATAATCAACGCGGAATTCCCGAATCACAAATCCCGTTCGAACTGGGACTTGGAGGACTGAATGCACTTCTTGCGTCACTCGATCGAAAAATGACATTCGATGCGTTGAAGGAAGAAGAATCAGAAGGACGAATGCGAACGATTGTTCAGGCACGCTGGAAGAAAGAAGTGGCACAACTCTTCCCGAAAGGAAAAGACGACTCGCTTCCGGCGTTCGTCCCTGATCTCG
>JANXOO010000865.1 GCA_025353525.1 Schlesneria sp.
AACAACGCATGGTCAGATTGCCTGAGTACTGGAACCGTCCCGAGGTCATCAAGCGAACTCATTGATTTTTGGGGAATTTCCACCTGCACCAGATAACCGATACCCGTTTTCGGATCGGGCCAATAATTGGGGACAACGAATCGACTCGATGACGTCGCGGCGAGCACGGACCTTGCGATCTGAGCCACGTTCGCACCGGCTCGCCCTGCTTTTTCGCGATCAATTTTCACGTCGACAGTGGGATAGTCGAGCGACTGTGCGATCTGGACATCTCGCAGATCAGGCAATGACGCCAGCGCATTCTGTGTCGTTATGGCAAAATTACGGTTCTCTTTCAGGTTTCCGCCGCGAACTGCCACTTCGATCGGAGTCGGCGAACCGAAGCTCATGATTTCACTGACAATGTCCGCCGGTTCGAACGAAAAGCGAATTCCTGGCAATGTCTTTTCGAAAGCAGCACGTAATTTGGCTTTCATCGGCTCGGTCCGGATTCGGCTATTGGGCTTCAAGGCGATTCTCAGAATTGCTTCTTCCGGTCCACGCGAAAACTGATAGACCGCATTGATGGGAAATGAGGCTGGGACCGTTCCCGCGTATCCCAACGTCAGGGCAATGTTTTCGGCTCCCACCTGGTCACGAATGATGTCAATGACCTGAAGGGCAAGTTGTTCAGTCTTATCAATATGCGTCCCGTCTGGCGCACGCATTCTCAATCGAAATTCACCGGCATCAATCGTCGGGAAAATCTCGACTCCGATTTGCAGACACGTTTGCCAGATCACAACGAAGCAACCCAGCAGGTATGCCGGAGCGACCAGCCAGCGACCGGCCACAACCGCGCAGATCATTTGCCGGTAGACTTGAGCAACACGCGACTCTTTGGGACTGTGAACTGCGGTGCTCGAATGCCGTTTCAGCAACCAGACGGACATGATCGGCACAAATGTGCTGGACAGAACATAAGAAGCGATCATTGAAAAGCCCACTGCCAATGACAAAGGGGCAAACAATTCTCGCGGAGCCCCGACCATGAAGAACGTGGGGACAAACACGGCAAGAATACAAAGCATCGCCAGCAATCGAGGCACAGCAGTTTGTGAATTGCCTCTCCAGACGGCAAGCGCCACAGAACGAGTTCCGGCGAGTTGCGTGTGAATGTTTTCCATTTCGACCGTCGCTTCATCGACGAGAATCCCTACGGCCAGCGCGAGACCACCGAGCGTCATAAGATTGACGGTTTGCCCGGTCAGCCAAAGTCCAACAATCGCCGCGAGAATTGCCAACGGAATATTGAGAACGACGACGGTGGCACTCCGCCAGTCGCGGAGAAAGATCAACACCATCAACCCGGTCAGAAATGCCCCGAGTGTCGCCTCCGTCACAAGACTCTGGAT
>JANXOO010000921.1 GCA_025353525.1 Schlesneria sp.
ATTCAAAACCGCACGATGGATCCCTTCAGGATCGAAAGTACTCAGCGGCAGATTCTCTTGCGGTTCAAATCGCAGGTCGACCGCGAATTCAGCCGCTCGCGCCTGCATCAATTCAAAGACATCGTGAACGGTCTCGTTGAGTTGTGACTGCTGATACGCGGGCTTTCGTTCTTTACTGAAAGTCAGCATATCCATCACAAGGTTATAAATCTTCGTCTGATTTTTTTCGACAACATGCCAGCCTTTGCGTACGAGTTCCTCATTATGCTCGTTCAGCCCCATATCGATCAAATAGCTGCCACCGCGGACACCCTGCAGGATGTTCTTGATGTGGTGGCTGAGTGTGGCAATCGTCTGTCCCATGGCCGCCAGTCGCTCGGCTTTGACAAACGCATGCTGATAACGGTGGTTTTCGACCGTTAATGCCGTCTGGCGACCGATCGCAGTCAACAGCCGCAATTGATCTTCGCGAAATCCCGATGTTTTGTCCTTTGCGGACAAGAGTGAAATGCCCGGCGTCGTAATGTCGACGTAGATGACCCCCATCAACTGGTGTCGCCCCTGCATGGGCACACACATCGCTTCAAGAATTCCCGCCCGAAAAATGCTTTCTGTCGGGTCAAAACGGCTGTCGTGTCGGGCATCCGCGATTCGGACTCCCTGACCCGTCCTCAGAACATAATCCACAATCGTGCGCGAGATTGGCATCTTTGAACCGGGAACACTCGCTACGCGTTGCGTGGTGACCTGGGGACGAATCTCCCCGGACTGAGGGTCTGAAAGCAGCACGCATCCGCGATCCGCGAAAACGGCAGAGACCGTCAGATCGAGTATTCGCTGCAGCGATTGTTCGAGCGACGAGGACGGACGAGCCACTTCTTCGGCGATTCGATAAAGCACCGACAGGTTGTTCGGAGAATTGGCCGCTTCGTCCGGTGATGTCGATTCCGGAGTCGCAACCTCTTGACCCACGTGTGTGACGATACTTGATCGATCGGCCGGATCGTGGCGGCGCAGTAGTTGAACCCGTTCTGCCGCATTGTCGCTCCAGCCCGCTCGCGACTCGTCACTGAAGAGCAGCAGTGTATTGCCGAGCTGAATCTGATCGCCATCGACAAGTTCGCACGAGCGAATCGGGGATCCGTTGACGATCGTCCCGTTAGAACTGTTTCGGTCGGTCAGGACAAATTCGTCTTTGACACGCTGTATTGTCGCATGATGCCTGGACACTTCACTGTCGAGAATGCGAATATCGTTACGCGCATCGCGACCCATCGCCAGAGGTCGGTCCCCCAGATCGAACCGGGCCCCCTGTTCAACGCCTTGCACGACGAGCAACGAGGCTTTTTTCACAACGTCAACACCCCGATAATCCGGTTTCAACTGTCTTGTGAATGCAAGTTGCTTCACAAGGTGAAATCATCATATCGGACGCAACGAGAAAAAGGAGAGAGACGCGAGGAAAGAGAAATGAAAGAAATGGCGAGCCCGGTCCCGTCAGGGCCGGGGTTCCGAAAGCCCGCTTTCCGATCCGTAGCGGTCAAGTTTCTTTTTCCGGCAAGCATCACATCAAGCGGCGGGAGGCAGAGAAAGCAAATCTTCGATGGTCTTGAGTAACTCGGGGTATTGGAACGGTTTGGCAAGAAAACGATCGCCGGAGTTTAACGAAGTTCTGACGGACCCGATCAATACCCGATGCGATTCACCGTAACACGCCGCCGTGGCTCCACCAGAGTCTTCGTCGAGGTCGATCACCACAATGTGCGGACAATCGTTGTCGTGTCGCTGACGAGCGGCAACACCCCGAGCCCGTTCCACAAGAGTTCCTCGAGGCTCAAGAACCGCCTTCAAGACGGCTTCGGTATCAGATGTTCCGTCGATGACCAACACATGAGGTGCTGAATTCACTCCGCCGTCCTTCCGTGGTAGGCAGTCATGCACGATTTCACTCGAATTGCTGCAGGCCGGGCCGATCCCTGGCTGACCCGCAACGGGACGGGTTTGTACTGCGAAGTTCAATTCGTGTCAAAACCAAATCGGCAGAATTAGCCGAAGGAAAGTTTTCCGTTTCCAGTTTCCCGTTTTCAGCATAAAGTCAGTCACGTTTTCTGCCGCACGGCGTTTCACGTTTTTCTGCTGCCCCGACCGCATTGTTCATTCACGCACAATCGGCCATCATTTATCTGTATTCATCCGTCGCATAGGTCACATCCGTCTCATCAGTCCCATTCGTCAGCCAGTATTTGCGATGCAGAATCCCACTACCTGATGCCTCAAGTTCCATTGGTCATTTTCCAAAAGGGTCGCCATGTTGCGCGCTGTGATAACGGTATTCTCTGTCATGCTGGGTTGCGAACTGCTCGCCCAGGACCTCAAACCCGCAGTCGATGATGGCCCGCTACCGCCCGACCGAGTCCTGGAACTGACGAAATCCATCGAAAAGACTTTCGTCGAGTCATCTGGAATTGTGCGGGAAAACCCGTCAGCGCAGATGGGCTACTCACAACGCGGTGACGCATGCTTCTTTCTCGGTCGATTTGACGAGGCAGTTGCCGATTACGACAAGATGATCGAACTGGACGAATCCGTCAGGGCATCGCACTGG
>JANXOO010000922.1 GCA_025353525.1 Schlesneria sp.
GGGCGCTGTCGATTTGGACCAGAGAATCGCGAATGACTCTGCCGTCATTGGTCTGATTTCTCGTTCAACTCCGCGAGGTCCACCAGCAGGTGTTCGAGTTGTCCAAAGTACTCGTCTTCTTTTGAAAATGTCGCTTTGCGGTCGCGCAATTGTTCAATGGCCAATTCCAGTTCGTTCCGCTTCGCCCGGATTTCTGGTGGAATGTTTGATTCCTCCGGGCTTGGCACCAGATGCCATTGATGGGCCTTTCGTCCGTCGAGCGGTTTTCCGTCGGCGGGTTTCGCTACCGCTGCCAGGCCGCGAAACTGATCGGCGCGGACTCCCTGCCCATCGCCGTTGTCGTCGAGTAATGCGTGTTCGGTCGCCAGCCGTCCGTCAGTATCGTAGTACTCGGCAGTGCGACGAGACGCCATCAGGAATGCTTCCCACAGCGATGTCTGGTTATCTTTGTCGAGGTCTGCGGCAGCGTCATCGATCGCTTGTGACATATAATCGCCAAAACGTGAGTAATTGATCTCGGTTCCCGATTTCGTCGCTGCGATCACAATCCGGTCGGGACTCGACAGGATCGGAATGAACGGACCACTGGACGACGCACAATCGATGACAGCGACACGCCGTTTCAATGGCCTCAACCATTCTTTCAGTTCGTCCGCCGAGACATCGGGGCCACGCAGATTGAATCGTGCGACGCGGCGATCAAATGTCCCGTGTCCGATGAATACGATCCACAACTCGCCACTTTGTTCCTCCGCCGATTGCTCGATGGCGGATTTCAATCGGTCGTAATCAGTTCCTTCGATCCTGGATTCGCCGCGATGCCGACCGATCGTCGTCACTGATACGCCTGATCGCTTCGCTGCCGCTTCCCATCGTTCTGACCACTGGTAGAACGAGATCTCGTATTGCGGATTGCCACCCGCTCCGACAACGACAATCAGTGATTGACGTGACGGCGGTTGTACCTCGTCGGCGCACAATAAAAAATTGGCCTGAAGAAGCCACAGCGCCACAGTTCCAGTTATGATTTTTAGCGAATTCATTGTTATTCCGCAGACAGCCACTTTGACGCATTCCTTGAACCGGGCGGATTTTGAATTTGTCGGGATTTTGCTGACACGAATCAATTGCTGGCGTTTCTGGCTCTCCACCGACCCAGCGTGTTTGGGCCGGACACAAGGGTGGCGCGGGGTCGGTGGAGAGCGTCAAACGTGTTTGCATTCCCCTGCTTAACTTTTGGTTCGTCTGTCATGGCATTCCCTTCCAGCGTCGCAGTCCCCATTCGGCACACAATGACATCACAATCAAAGTCAGCATCCACGGCTGATGCCATAACGGGATTGAATAGGCTTCCGTCAACGGGGCCTCGCGGTTTGGAAGCGAACGAACGAAGGTTTCCAGTTGATTTATGGCGACGACTTCGCCAGACGTTTGCCTGGCGATTCGTTCCAGCAGATCGACGTTGGGGGTCACTCTTGCGAACTCATCGGCAGCAGGATCGGTGGCCCAGCCCGATTCGGCTCGACCAAGCGGTTGGCCGTCACGATCTACAACTTCGACAGTCGCCCGATAGGGACCGGCCTGGCGACTGGCGAACGTCGATTCATACAGTCCCGCTTCCAGCAATGACGGCTCGGCAGGTTGCGTCGCGATCGTCCCGTCGGGCAGTTGGACACTCATCTGGACAGCGGCATTATCCTGCGGCTGAAATTCTTTCGTTCGAATTCTGGCTTCCACCCTCATCAGCGGCTGGCCGAGGTCGTCGCGAGCGACTGTTTTCAATTCGATACGATCAGGGACATCGGCGATCAGCC
>JANXOO010001346.1 GCA_025353525.1 Schlesneria sp.
CAACACGGTGACACGGGCCACGACGCTTTTGCGAGGGAATCGTGGCCCCGTTTACAGTCTTGCATTTGTCCAGAACGGTTCTGCAGACACGCCACCGTCCGACGCACCGCAGTTGGTCTCGATCGCGGAAGAATATTCAGATGACTCGAGCGATATGGTCAGTCGCGTCCGTTGCTGGGATATCCAACAAGCGACCGAGATTGCGAGCCTGAGCAAGATTCCCGGCCTCGATGGCAAGTCGTGGGGACCACTACCGGGACTGAAAGGTTTTCGCCCTGGTTTAGCCGCATGGAGCACGGGTCCAAAGCCGAACCAGGCTCGCGTCGCACTGGCGTGGGGTGACGATCAGTTTCGAATCTGGGACATGCAGTCGGGGCAGGTGGCGAACAGTGCTTCCAACCCGAATATCCTTGCCGTATTACTGCTCAACCCGGCACGTGACCAGTTTCTCACGGGGGCTCATGCGGAAATCGGGATGTGGACAACTCCGAAAGGAACCGGAGGAAATCTGGGTGCTTTCAGTCGAAATAATTTCAAATTGGGGCAGATCGAATCGGTCAATGGCCGCAGTCAGAATTTGCCGAATACAGCGGTTCTGATACCAGCTTTAAATGGAAGCCCCCCAACGGCGGCATTTGTTATCACACGATATCTTGAAAACGGTACTGGCGAATACCGCCTTGCGATCACGACAGCCGTGCCGCCGATCAAGCTGCTAAAGGAAATCGCACTCCCATGGCGAGGAGAGGTGCGCCAGCCTGCCCTTGCGGCATCGCCTGACGGCCAACGGATTGCTCTGGCAGGCAACGAGCGCAATGAAATCGAGATTTATCGCGTTGATGATTTGAACGCCGGTCGCAACCAGCCACAGCAGGTACTGGGAAGCGTCGGACTGGCTTTCAGAGACGCACTTTTCGTGCGTGCAGGTGAGTCATGGGGCCTTCAAATGGCGAGCACGCGGCGTGACGCCACCGGGCGGCTTCCCGCAGATTCGCTGATCTTTGATATCGATCAGCGTAAAGTCGAATCGTCCAATGACAAATGGCGACCTGCGGTCGCATCGATCGAAGGCTGGACTGCCGAAGCCTCTGCTATTGGCAAACTTGTCATTCACCGGCTTGGCAAGGGCGATTTGTCGTTAAATTTGGTGGACGAACACGTCGCGACGGGATACGCCTTTTGTCCTTCCTCGGCACACTGCCCGGTTCCTCTGGTTGCTGTGGCATCCCAGTTTCGCGGTCGACCATTGATCCAGTTGTTCAATGGTGTCAGCGGTGATCCGTTGCGATGGTGTTTCGGACATACCGAGCGTGTTCGGTCACTCGCCTTTTCAGAAGATGGCCGCATGCTGGTGACCACAGGCAGCGATCGTCTGGTGTGTATCTGGTCCGTGGTCAATCTCGCAGAACGAAATCTCGGAAAGAGGGGGTTGTTGCCAGGGATAACGGTTGACAAAGTCGGTCGCCAACTGTTCGTAACGAATGCTCCGCCGCAACATCCGTTGCAACGAGGAGACGAAATCCTGTCTGCCATTCGAAACGGCGAAATCGACGAGATCGAAACGCCAAAAGAATTCTATCGGAACATACTCGATCGTCGGCCAGGGGATTCGGCAGAGTTCGCCGTTCGCAGGGGTGGCGAAGTCCAAACGATTCGTTGCGACGTCGGTCAGGCAATCGACGAATCCAAGCCGCTGTTTTCACTGTTCGTAGCGGCCAGCGAAAAAGAACGCGAGTGGGAATGGATCGGCTGGAGTCCCTTCGGGAATTTCGATTCGCGCGGTGATCGCGTCGATCGATGGCTGGGCTGGCATTTTAATACCGGCGAACCGGACCATCCTGCGAAATTCGCTGCGATCGGCGAATACCGCGATGCGTTTTACCGTCGAGACCTGCTGAAGATTCTCGTCGACAATCAAAAGCTTCCTCCTGTTGCTGCGGTGGACGAAGAGATCCGCGTCTCTGGATCGTTGCGTCGTAGCGACGGACTGCCGATTCCCACTGACTACGAAGATGTTCCTCAATTGTCGACCGGGCAGGTCGAAATGGTCGCGAACATTTCAGGAATACCAGACCGACAGATTCAGAGTTTGAACGTTTCGTTTGAGGATACGACGTCAGTTCCGTTGCACCGTAGCGACACCGCCAGCGAATGGACAGCAGATCTGTCGAATATCAACTGGAAGCGAGGACTGCATCGCCTGACATTGCAACTGAAATCGGCGAGCCGGGAAATCACCAGTGTTGAACAGGTCTTGTTCCGCCCGTCCCCCCCGTCGATCGAGTGGACTCTTGATCCCGATTGGAAGTCGGAAATTGCGTCGTCGGAAATCGTAGTTCGTGCAACAGTAAACCCGTCCACTGAAGCGGTGACGACACAGTTGATCGTGCAACGAACCGGACAGGACGAACCGGTTGTCGTTCGTACATGGAAGTCAGGAGAACGTCTGCAAATTACTGAATCTATTGCCATTGACCCAGGTGAAAACCGGTTGGAGATCATCGCCTCAAATTCTGCGGCTACGGCAGAAAGTCAGTCGCTGGAAACGTCTCGAAAGCAGTCGGTCGTTCGCCGGTCAACTCCTCCGATGGCACCACGGATCGTCATCAGTCAGGTGAGCGCCGTGTTGGCCAACGGCGATTTCGGACCTCTTTCGGCCGAGGTGGATGGCTGGCGATCGATGCGATCACAAGTGCGAATTCAGGGTGAGATCAAAGGGGAAGCGAAAATTGCCAGCGCGACCGTCACGATCGGCGATATCAAAAAGCCGTTAACCGGTTTTCAAACGGCGAGTGTTCGTGATTTCAGCTTTGACGAAACGGTCACTCTGCTGCCAGGCCGCAATCAGGTTGTCATCATTGCGTCCGTCGCGGGCGAGCAGGATGAGAAGCGGACAACATTGGTCTATGAACCACCGGTTCCGAAAATTGCATCGATGCGGTCCAGCTCTGCGAAGTTGCGAGAACTTCCCGGATCGATCAATTCTGATCCTCTGGTCCTGTTCGAAAGGTATCACGAGCGTGCGGCGACAGTCGTCGCGAATCTCGAAGGCGCCATCGATCAATCCTGGCGAGCGTCGATCCGGGTCAACGGCGAACTTGTTGACGGCGATGTCGTCAAGATCGACCGAACGGCCGAGGGGCGACACACATTGATTGCAAAGGTCCCTTTGACAGGCGGGAAGAACGCAATTTCGCTGCGGATTGACAATGAATGGACCCGGCAACCCGGTACGCAGACTCTCGAACTCGAATTCCGCCGACTGCCGGAAATTGTTGACATTCGGGCTGAGAAGCGGCTGGTTGAGCGGCCACTTGATCTTGACTGTGACATTCTTTCGTCGATCCCGCTTCGATCTGCCAAAATCGTGGTCGATAACAATGTCGAAGTGGCTGGTACTGTCACAGAAAAAGCCGATTCGCCGGGCGAGTATTTGCTACGGGCTGAAAACATCGGTCTGGCTGAAGGCGAGCACGTTGTCCGGATCACGGCCGTTAACGACGATGGCGCGTCGCTGGAACCGGTACTGCACACCGTCATCATTGAAAAAACGACCGCAATACCTCCCCGAATTAAAATTGAGGGTTCCACAGCAGCCGACACCTCGTTTGCAGTCAGGTCCAGGCAACTCGAAATCCGATATACCGTCGAATCCAAAGATCCTGTCACGATTCACGTGCGAAATCGCGGAACGGAGACGACGATCGCTGCCGAATCAGTTCCGATTGATGGCACGACGGCCACAATCTCGCTGGAACTACTGGAAGGCGTGAACAATATCGAATTGACAGCACGTAGTCGCGGTGGCTTTAGCGAAAAAGAGTCAATCGCGGTGTCGTACGTTCCGCCAGCAGCGACCGTCGAGATTGTCAGTGTCGATGGTTTGAGGCCCCGATTGAAAAACGATGGCACGGGTGATTTTGAGCGCAGCGCAGTGAAGCCGCGCGTCACGCTCGAAGGACGCATCAAGACGTTTGAACGAATCGAGTCAGGCCGGACACTGAAAGCCCGAATCTGGGTGAACAATTTCAAGCTGCCAACGGTTGATGTCGTGTTGGACAAGGACCAGTCGACGATTGGACGGTTTTCAACCGAAATCACGCTTAGCCGCAAGCCTAACGTCATCCGGGTCGAAGTATACGGCGAAGAAGGGCGCGTCGCGTCTGAAATGGGATGCACGAACGAACTTGTGATGGGCTGCGACAATCCGGAGCGGCGCCAGGATTTGTATCTTGTGCTGCTCGGTACCGGCAATGCCGACGAATGCCGCGAACGAGCTCAGGGGATGTTGCAGGCAAAGGTCAGTGCCAGGGCTGATGGCTCGCAGGAAGAATGGGCTTCGGAAGCGTTCCCGCGAATCCATGTCTTTCACGTATTGAACGTTCATCACAAAATCGCCCAGCACCGATTGTTGACGCTTGTACGGACGATGAACGGGAATTTGAAGAGCTCGTCAAAAAGCGGATCGCAGGCGGTTGTCATGGTCTATTTCCAGGGCAAAATCGTCCTGGGGAATGACGATTTTTCGTTCGTCACGTCAGAGTCTCAATCGTCGACGGAAAAGGCGGTGACGGGGCGGATTCTGGAATCCGATCTGACGAACGCATACGGTGCCCATTTGCTTTGTCTGGACTTGATTCAGAACACAAACAACTTGACGGCCAGCGACATCTGGCCAAAAGCGCCGAATCTGGGAATCCTCATGACGAACTGGAAGGGACCAGGTCTTCAACCCCGAAACACTCAATTGATTAGCGCGCTGGAAATCGCACTTCCGAAAACGCGAATCGTGGGAGATCTGTCGACCAGTATCGATCGGCAGTATCAGTCAGTGCGTGAGCGATTCCCGGAAGAAATTGAAACTGTCGATCGCCTGCGAAGTCTGCAAAACCTGCCGCTGGGCGTCCTGGAATAAATGGTGACCTTGAGCACTGTCGAATACGCGACGCCGCAACGCGGCAGCGACTGGAGCAAATGAAATGGGACCTCAATCCGAATCCACGCCGGGCGGGGAGCGATATGTTCAACCCGCCACTCGCAGCGGCGATTCGACATCGCGCCGCGTGCTGGAAGATGTCATCAAACAGACGGCCGCATTGAATTCTGCCGAACAGCGGGAGCAACTGGCCAATCTTCAGTCGTTGACCGAAGTAGCGCGACGGCTGCCGGGAGTTGAATTTCAGTTCGATCCGGTGGTCATTGAACTGGTGCGGGCGACTCTTGCGCGGCAGATAAAAAATTCCGGTCAGTCGGCAGAGCAATTCGAAGCGGTGGTGGCCAGGGTGGCACGGACATTATTCGATAACCCCGAGACTCAGGAGCGGCTTCGCTCGCTATGGTCACGGCTTAGTGTGGTGGACTAATGGCAGCCGCATCGCATCCGCACGAACATCTGATCGAAGAATGCCAGGGGCTGGTTCGTTTCCTTGCCCAACAGGTTCGATCGCGCACGCCTTCCTGGGTC
>JANXOO010000994.1 GCA_025353525.1 Schlesneria sp.
CGGTGCTGGCCGTCAATTTGATCGCTCACGCGTCGGCTGTATCCTCGGAGTGACCGGAACGCTTGAAATGGTGATTCCGCTGGGAGCCCGCCTGGGACATCCTCGCTGGCGACAGGCCCTGAAGGATGCAGGAGTTGCAGACGATGTGGCTGACGACGTTGTCAATCGCATCTCGCAAAGTTACGTTCCCTGGCAAGAAAATTCGTTCCCGGGACTTCTGGGAAATGTCGTCGCCGGGCGCATTGCAAACCGGCTCGATCTGCATGGAACAAACTGCGTCGTCGATGCGGCGTGCGCCAGTTCCCTTTCGGCCATTCACCTGGCCGCCCTGGAACTTTGGACCGGACGCAGTGACATGGTCGTGTCCGGAGGGATCGACACCTTCAACGACATTTTTATGTTTATGTGTTTCAGCAAGACACCGGCTCTTTCTCCTTCGGGCGATGCAAAACCGTTTTCGGACGAAGCCGATGGAACAATTCTGGGAGAAGGTGTCGGAATCGTTGTCCTGAAACGTTTGGCCGACGCAGAGCGCGACGGCGACCGTATATTTGCAATCCTCAAGGGGATGGGTACTTCCAGTGACGGTGCGGGCAACGCCGTATACGCTCCGAAAGCAGAAGGGCAAATTCGCTGTTTGCAAGATGCCTATCGTGTTGCCGGGGTCAGTCCCGATACGATCGAACTTGTCGAAGCCCACGGAACGGGCACAAAAGTCGGGGATGCAACGGAAGTTTCCGGGCTGATGCACGTCTATCAGTCGACGGGTCGAAAGGGTGCCTGGTGTGCCGTCGGTTCGATCAAGTCGCAGATTGGTCATACGAAGGCGGCGGCGGGAGCCGCTGGAATCCTCAAGGCAATCCTCGCTCTGCGGCATCGTGTTTTGCCGCCGACGATTAAAGTGAACCGTCCGCCAGCTGCGATGCTGGCAGATGATTCGCCATTTTATGTGAATACAGAAGCTCGACCGTGGCTAAAGCCGGACGGGCATCCCAGGCGAGCAGCCGTCAGTGCCTTCGGATTCGGCGGAAGCAATTTTCATTGCGTTCTTGAAGAATCGCCACAGGCGTTTGACGGGCCCGACTGGGATGGGGACGTGCAAGTGGCGGCATTCTCGGCCGCGACCGCGAACGAATTGGCGAAAACAATTCAGTCGCAACTTGTTCCGCTCGATGTCGCCGACTGGTCGAAGTTTCGCGCCATTGCGGCGTCGAGTCGATCATCATTTCGTATCGAACATCCACATCGAATTTTGTATGCGATCGAACGGGGCAAGACCGATATCCTGAAGATGGTGGCAAGCAGCCTTTCGATGCTCGAACGCTATCCGGAAAAGGAGACCTGGTCGACTCCTGACGGGGCTCACTACGGGCGGGGGCAACGCCACGGAAAGCTGGGCGTTCTTTTTCCGGGACAGGGTTCTCAATACGTTGGAATGCTCCGTGAACTGACTTGTCGTTTTCCGGAAATGAACGAGGTTCTCTCGGAAGCGAATGCTGCCTATACAGCGGCGCCGCCACTCAACGGGACGGCGGTTCGTGCGAACCGGCTGACCGATTACATCTATCCACGTCCCGCAACCGCCTCGGGCCGAACCCCGAATCGATCAAGGACGGCAAGCGCCGCCAGA
>JANXOO010001001.1 GCA_025353525.1 Schlesneria sp.
GTCCTGACGCCGAACGATACTGATCGTTTTTTGAAACGATTTGCGGTCCAGCCACAGTTCGCCATCGAGTGGCGTGGTTGGCAACCCTTTGACGAACCAGTCGGGTGCCATGAATTCGTTCCCCTGGCGCGAGAGAAAACGTTGTCCGTCCCACCAGGCACGGACCCCGTCCGGCTTCTCGCTGATCCACCATCCGGAAAGATCTGTAGTGTTATCCCACGCTTGGGCAAGCATGACGGGGGGCCCTTCGGTCTCGTCGTCCGACTTGATCGCCGCAGGTGGCAACGCGCCACCGATGCGTTCTTCTTCTGCCGCGTCACCGCGATACTTGCGCAGGTGTTTGCACGTACGTCGTTCGATCGCCGTCGATTGATTCCGCCATGCCGGACAGGAACACGAATAGACACCGCCAGTATTTTTTAACTGGTACGGTTTTGCCGCCGACCCCTTCACTTCCGCCGTTTCGCCGTCTGCAATGTCGGGCATGGAAAGTTCTCTCTTCAAAGATAGACATGCGGCCGTCGCCGACCAGACTGCGGTTTGATCCTCAAACGGCAATCGGGTGAGTGAACGTGTTTCAACGTTCACTGTCGTCCTGCCGGCGAACGATTGATGCGTCAGTGTCTTGCTGAGACGGACGGTTCCCGAAACAGTGTACTTTTTTTTCAGTCGGGACGAAGGAAGCTGGCTCAACTTTTCATTCGATGAGAGACCTGGGTGAGAATGACCTTGAAATTCTGCCACGCAGCAGGGTACAAGAGCTTACCGCTGAAAATGTCGCGTTGCTGTCCCGACGAGCCGAATGAACTGCGGTTTAATAAACTGCTGTCAGTCTGAATGCTTGCCTGGAATGCAAGCTTGCCACACGGACGCGAACGCGAGAATTTTCTGAACCCTTACATTGGTAAAATGGAATTTTGTCTTCAGAAAGGCTTCCGGGCCCTCCTTGAGAACCTCATGAGCGCTATGCAGATGCTTTACGCTCATGTGACGCGTATGATCATTGACTTCGAAATCACGCGACTGCCTGACGGGATCCTGACGTCGAAGTCTGTTCGACTCTTTGAAGTGCCAGACATCGCTTGTGATTTGCAGCTGTATTCCGTTCAGGAATGCCGCATGGCCCCGGAATGAAGAGCTGAGCGAAGTACCGGCAGTGATATCGATCCGTCTGCCACCGATAAACTCCCGGATCGAATCCGTCCTGGGAACATATACACGCATCATACGACTCCCCTGTCGAGATTTACGAGGTCACCATGAAGCTGATTACCACGACAATTGTTGCCTGTTTGATAGTGTTTAACGGCAGACATGGATTTGGTGATGACAGTGCGGCGACCAAATCAACTGCAAAACCGCGACCTGCGACGCCCCCCGCCGCGGCAGCTCCGAAGGCTGACGTGGCAGCTCCGAAAAAGCCGGCCACCAGTCCCGCGACACCCGCGACACCCGCTGCGGCCCAAGCGAAAGACGTTGTTCCGGCTCGACCTGCTGCCCACGAAAAGCGGTCAGTGGACGAAAAGCAAGCCGTTGAAGAAGCGGCGATCCGGAAATCGGGTGATTCTTACGTTGTGGCGTTTAACGAAGGAAACTCCAAATCAGTTGCTGAGCACTACACCGAAGACGCAGAATATGTTGACGAACAGGGGCGACTTTTCCTCGGCCGTGCCGCCATCGAAGATTCGTTGAAACATTTCTTTACGGAATGTCCCGATTGCAAACTGGGTCTGCAGATCAATTCGATCAGGTTCGTAGGCCCTGCGGTGGCTGTCGAAGATGGAACGACATCCGTAGTTCGTTCCAAAAATGCCGATCCGTCTGTGACGCGGTATACCGTCGTTCATGTGAAACACGGAGGCAAGTGGTTGACCGCCAGCACGCGTGATTTCACTGTTCCGAACCGACGCCAGCATCGTGCGCAACTGAAGCAACTTGACTGGATGATCGGAGATTGGGTTCATGAGGGAAATGACGCGCTTGTCGAGTTTTCCTGCAAAGCGGTCGACAACGGAAATTTCCTGTTGCGCAGTTTTACGATTCGGATTGCCGGTCAGGAAGCAATGTCCGGTTCGCAACGGATCGGCTGGAACGCTCAGGCGGGAAACCTGCACTCATGGATCTTTGATTCAGATGGAGGTCATTCGGACGGCTACTGGCATCGGGATGGTGACAGTTGGGTATTGAAAGTGTCTGGTGTGACCGCCGACGGACAGACGGCCTCAAGCACCAGTATTTATAAGTTCGTCGATGCTCATACAATGACGTTTCAGTCGGTCGATCATGAGGTTGCCGGTGTCGAATTCCCCGATAGCGCCAAGGTGAAAATCGTTCGCCGTCCGCCGCGACCCGAATAAATCGTTGTCCTGGCACATTATCTGCTAATCTAATGTTTTCGCTTCGTGATTGACTCAAATTTCCGCCGATTCTCCGAGAGGACTGGATGATGAAACGAATACTTTGGACGACGATTGCGATCTGTATCGCAACTTCACTTGCGACGGGCCCCGTGTTTGCTCGAGGCGGGCATAGCGCTCCGGCGGCAGCTGCTCCAGGAGCAGCTGCTCCGGCCGGACACGCTGGCGGCGGTGGTGGGCATGTTGGCGGTGGAGCTCAGATCGGTGGCGGTGGTGGCCATGTTGGCGGTGGAGCCCAGATCGGTGGTGGCGGTGGGCACACAGGCGGTGGCCACGTTGGTGGCGGTGCCCAGGTCCATGGCGGCGGCGTGCAAGTCATTCAAAACGGCGGACAGGCGATTCATAACGGTGGCGGTGGCGGTGGCGGAAATATCGGTTCGAATATCGGCGGTCAGAACGTCGATGGTCACGCTCGTGCCAGTCATAACATTGGTCAAAACAACGGAAACGTTGGCGGTGTCACGCATGGTAACATCGGCTCGCCGCAAGTCGGGTTCAATCCAGGAATCTCGAATTTAAACAACCAGGGAATGCACGCGCATCATCACGCCGGATCTGAACATCACGCAAGCCACGGTGTCACCGGAGCTATCGGAGCTATCGGAGCGGCGAGCGGTGTCGGGAATGGAAATGGACTCGGTGCAGGCGGGTTGCAGAGTAACCTTGTCGGCGGTGGAGAACATCATAACGCCGGTGGCGTGCATCATCATAACGATCACAACGGGATCGGGAATCAGATCGGGAATCAGAATGGCTTCGGCGGAGTCAATCTCAACCCGGTGAACGAACGGCACGAGCACCAGTTTCACGGCGGCGGACACCAAAACTTTGTCGGGAACGCGGTCAATTTCGGCAATCATCAGATTCAGCTCGGCGGACAAGGCTATCAGCCGTCGTACTTCCATCACCAGGGGATGTATCACGGACACTGGAACGTCAATTCGGGTTACGGCAACAATTTCGGATACGGCAACAATTTCGGATACGGCAACAA
>JANXOO010001006.1 GCA_025353525.1 Schlesneria sp.
TGAAATACCCGCTTCCTTCAATTGCGTTTCAAAAATCTCCGATTGCAGCTCGCGCCGACGCCATGCAAGGTCGACCTCAACGCTCGCTTTTGCACGGACCACTTCTGCTTCAATTTCAGCAACTTCTCGCCGTTTCGTCAGCAACCGGTCTTCGAGTTGCGAGTCGATCAACCGAAACAATGCGTCGCCAGGGACGACCGACTGGCCCGCTTTGACCGAAACTTCGTGGATTCGCGCGGCGCGGTTTGATGCAACGACAGTTCGACGCGCTTCGAGAGATCCGGAAAACGAACGCTGGCCATTCAGTTCCAGAAACCATGCGAGTCCGGTTCCGGCAGATAATGCCAGTCCGATCAAAACAACGATCCGACTCTGAAGGAACACGTTTGAACGAGCAGGGGTCGCAGCAAGATCGTTTGTTAACATAAGCTGATTCCGCAGATGTCAAATCACTGAATGGTCTCCCAATCGAATCGGCACAATCGTCGGGGTTTGATCGGGCAGACTGCCATCCGGACACGCAGAACGCAGAAGACCCCTGTTAGAAATGCGCCAAGCCGCAAAGTTGATTACCTGACATTTGGCCAGCGACAGTCCGTTTGTTTCAAATCCCGTCAAGTTAATGGCGAGATCCGATTTCCTGGCGAATTCTCTTCAAGATTTCGCAATACGTTGAAATAAGGATGATGTCATCCAATAATGACGCCCATCGCCGAATCGAAAATTCAGGGCGATATTTTGGCCAATTCGGTTGCGATTCGATGTTCGCAATCCGATGACAAATCGAATCAGCAACTTCCCGATTCAACAACACAGGAGTCCCGACAATGAGAAGCGGTTCGTTTCTTGCCGTATTTACTGTTGCAATGACCTTTGCGATTTCGGCGTTACCTGCGGCGGACAAGGTGTCGCCCGTGCGGATGGGTTGCGGGACAATGACGTTCGACACGGTACCAGGTTGGGGACTGGGATCCGACGGCAAATCGGTATTGGGATCGACGCACGGTGGGGTCGTCATCGACAAGGCGGGGAACATTTACACCAGCGCCTACATCGGTGTCTTTGTCTTTTCTCCCGATGGAGCCATCGTGCGCCGATTCATCGGTGACGAGTACACTCATATCCACGACATGGAGATCCGTGACGAAGCAGACGGTGAATTCATCTACGGAGCGCGCAATGCCAGTGCCGAAGGGTTCAAATTCAACGCCCAAACCGGAGCCATCGTATTGAAGCTGCCGTTCCCGGAAGAATCCGGGCTGAAGCTCAAGCAATTCGCACCGACTGCGATTACGGTCGCTCCAAACGGAGATATATTCCTGTCGGACGGGTATGCCAGTAACCACATTTTCAAATTTGACAAGAATGGCAAATACCTGAAGCATTTCGGAAGTCAGGGAAACGACCTCAAGCAATTCAACACGGCGCACGGAATGACGCTCGATACCCGTTACGATCCACCACGATTGCTGGTATGCGACCGCAACCATCAACCGAAAGGCCGATTGCTGCACTACAGCCTCGACGGTGAATTCATTGACGAAGTCATCACCGGGCTTGGAATGCCGACATCTGCCGCCGTTCAAGGTGACTACGTATCAGTACCGGACCTTCACGGGCGACTCGTCATTCTCGACAAAAGTAACACGATCGTCGCCGTTCTGGGTCATAACGCAGATCCGGAAAAGCGGGTGAATTTCAACGTCCCTCAGGATCAGTGGATCGAAGGCGTTTTCAGCGGAACGCACG
>JANXOO010001012.1 GCA_025353525.1 Schlesneria sp.
CTTTCATCAAAGTTTGCGGATTATACCTTTCGGACCCGACCCTGATGCGGGGGCCAAAAACGTTCGTTTTCAGAATCTGCCGATTTTAACGATCTTGCTACGTTTTGCTTGATGGCATCGGCGGCGGTTGATCGGTAGGATTCTGGAAGCGAGTCCACTTGCGCCACTCTGTGCCGAAAGAGAACCGCACTGCGTTGACTCGTCAACTTCTGAAGAATCACCCTTGGGAGCCTTGCTGTGTGGAATCGCCCGATTTGCTCTGGATTTCTGATTTGCTTATCAATTGCCGCCAATGTCGTCGCTGCTGACAACGAGCCGCCTGCCGGCTTTCGGGCGTTATTCAATGGAAAGGATCTCCAGGGGTGGCACGGTGTCACGACGGAAGATCCTCGCAAAATGGCGGCGATGACGCCGGGAGAACGAATCGAAGTCCGCGAGAAAAGTCTCGAAGATGTTAACAAGCACTGGTCTGTTCAGGCAGGCGAACTGGTCAACGACGGACTAGGGCTCTATCTGACATCGGATGATTCATTCGGCGATTATGAATTGTTCATCAGTTACAAGACTGTTCCCAAAGCAGACAGTGGCATCTATCTGAAGGGGACCCCTCAGGTTCAGATCTGGGACCGGACCGACGAAAAGAATATTAAACTGGGCGGTGAAAAAGGGTCTGGCGGCCTGTGGAACAACAGCGAAGGACGTCCAGGTAAAGATCCGCTCGTGGTGATGGACAAACCGTTCGGTGAATGGAATTCGTTTCGAATTCGCCAACTGGGTGCCCGAACCACCGTGTTTTTGAACGGGAAAATCGTTGTTGACTATGCCACGCTGGAAAACTTTTTCGATCGCAAGCAACCCTTGATCGTTCGCGGTCCGATTCAGCTTCAGACACACGGCGGCGAAATTCGCTGGAAAAACATCTTTGTCCGTGAAATTCCGTCCAGCGAGGCACAATCGATCCTCGCCAATGATGGATTTACACCTGTTTTTGACGGCAAGAGCCTCACCGGTTGGTCGGGTGCGGTTGACAACTATGAAGTGGCGGACGGCACAATCCGCTGCAAGTCAGGAAAAGGCGGGGTACTCTTTACGCGCGAAGAATTCGGTGATTTTATTGTGCGGCTGGAATTCAAGGTTCCGCCCGGCGGAAATAACGGACTGGCGATTCGGTACCCTGGTGAAGGTGATGCCGCGTACGGGGGGATGTGCGAATTGCAGGTGCTCGACAACGACGCCCCGCAGTATTCAAAACTCGATCCGCGCCAATACCACGGGTCGGCGTACGGCATGGTTCCGGCGGCGCGCGGCTACCAACGACCCGCGGGCGAATGGAATTTTCAAGAGGTGACTGTCATCGGGTCGACAATCAAGGTGGAACTCAATGGAAACCTGATTCTTGATACCGATCTGGCACCGATTACCGACCTGATGGCGAACTCTCCCCATCCCGGAAAAGACCGAAAACAGGGCCATTTCGGATTTGCCGGCCACAACGATCCCGTCGAATTCAGAAATCTGCGAATCAAAGAGCTTTCAACGCTCAGGTGATTTTTTGCGATGGCCGTCCGGCCTGGATTCAGAGCAGGGCCTTTCATGGATGCAAGGTGGCCACAGTCCAAGAACATTGCTTTTTGGACGTTCAGTCGGGTAGCATTACAAGAACTTCCCGTCTGCGTTCCTGTTCGGCATCGATCCGATCGAACAATTGAAAATTCTGTGTCAAGCGAAACATCCGGATTCGAGAGTGCAAAAGATGATCGGAGAATTTATGGCTTCGTGTCTCAAAAAATTCGCACGAACTGCGTTGTCTGCCCTGTTCGTCGCAACGGTTACGTTACTGTGGTCCGGCAGTGTCTGCCTGGCGCAACCCAAACCGGAAGAGATCCCCGTTGAGCCGTTCGTTGTGCAAGCGCTCGAGCGTGTGCAGAAGTCGGAATGGGACCTGCTTCTTAAAGACTGCGACAAGCTGCTTGAAACCGAACCGAACAAGGCGTCGGCGATCCTTTATCGCGGAGTCGCATTCAACGGCAAGGGCGAATACGACAACGCGATCAAGGAATTCGGCCGCGTGATCGAGCAGGGTGGTCAAGGTCCAGCTGTCAGAGCCATTCGGGCCGACGCCTACGCTCATCGCTCGATGTCCTATACGAAGAAGGGCGAGTACCTGAAGGGGATCGACAGCGCCTATTTCGCATTGCTTGAAAATTCGAATCACATTCTGGCAAACAACAATCGGGGGCTGGCCTACATCGGTCGGCAGCAGTACGACAAAGCCATCTGGAGCTTTGATCGTGTGATCCAGCTCGACCCCAAATCGGCCGAAGGATACAGCAACCGGGGTTTTGCTTACGGTGCGAAAGGGAACTTCGATCAGGTCATTGCCGACCAGAAGAAAGCGATCGAACTCGACCCGAAACTCGCGATGGCCTATCAGCGTCGCGGAGCGGCCTATGTCGCCAAAAATGATGCGGTCAATGCCCTGAAGGATCTCGACCAGGCACTTGCAATCAACCCGGAATTTCCGGATGCACTGTGCGACCGAGCCCAATATTACGGTTTGGCCGGCAGTATGGACCGGGCGATGGCAGACCTGAATGCGGCACTCAAGATCGATCCCAACTTTGCTAAAGCGCACTACCAGCGAGGTCGTGCCTATCTGGCAAAAAAGGAATACGACAAGTCGATCGAATCCCTGGGCAAAGCCATCGCCATCCGAGGAAACGATGCGAATATGTACTCCGTTCGCGGGTATGCTCATCAGGCGAAAAAGGATCACGAAGCGGCCGTTCAGGACTTCACCAAAGCTGTTGAACTCGATCCCAAACTCGAAACCGCCTACAAGGGCCGAAGTGATTCGTACAAAAAACTCGGAAAATCAAAAGAACTGACGGCTGACCTCGCCAAACTCAAAGAGTTTCATCCGGCACCGGCACCCAAAACAGCGAAGAAGCATGACGAATTGCCTTCTCGCTTCCAGGTAGCCTCCAAAGCCGTTCCCGCGTCAAAACGACCCGAAGCGATCCGGTCAGCAAAAGAAATCGATCGACTGACAGGACTTAATTACACGAAGTTCAACGTTCAGCCGAATCCGAAAACAAGCGATGCACAGTTCCTGCGCCGGATTTATCTGGACATCACTGGTACAATCCCGACCTACCAGCAGACACAGCGGTTCTTTGCAGCAAAGGAATCTGACAAGCGGTCGTTGCTGATCGACGAATTGCTGAGCAGCGACGGATATGCCAGCCACTACTTTAACTATTGGGCCGATGTCCTGCGTTATACGGACAATCTCAGCAGCGATGTCCGGGGCGAACCGTATCGTCAGTGGATCAAACAATCACTCGCCGAGAACAAGCCGTGGGACAAGCTGGTTCATGAAATCATGACGGCGGAAGGATTGACGTGGGATCAGCCTATGGCAGGGTACTTCCAGCGCGACGCGAATATGCCGCTGGACAACATGAACAATACCGTACGCATCTTTCTGGGGACCCGGATCGGCTGCGCTCAGTGTCACGATCATCCGTCCGAACACTGGACTCAAAAAGAGTTCTATCAAATGGCCGCCTTCACATTCGGGATGTCGACTAACACCGGTGGCCACGACAAGCGGTATTGGGAAAAGAATCCTGGCGACCGCCTTTACACGGAATACAGCGAAATCGAGCAGGAAGAAGAAGACCGACGGAATAACCAGTACCGGTTCGATCGATTGATGTCGGTCAATATGCGGCTGGTCAACGATCAGGTCGACCGCAAAATCAGACTTCCCAAAGACTACAAATACGCCGATTCAAAACCCGAGGACATCGTCGAACCAAAGACAGTCCTGGGGCCACCCGCCGAAATCCGTACCGGAGAAACACCACGCCAGGCATTTGCCCGCTGGTTGACATCAAAAGACAACCCCCGTTTCGCCATGACGATCGCCAATCGATTGTGGAAACAGGCTTTGGGTACCGGACAAATCGAACCGGTTGATGATATCCTGGACAAGTCGGTTCCTGAAAATCCGGAACTGATGACGTTCCTCGAATCCGAGATGAAGCGGCTCGATTTCGATATGAAGGAATACCTGCGGATGATTTTCAATTCCGAGGTCTATCAGCGACAGGCCTGTGCCGACGAAGTTCCATTGGGTGAACCGTATCACTATCCCGGCCCCAATCTGCGCCGTATGACGGCTGAGCAAGCCTGGGATTCGTTCCTGACGCTGGCTGTCGTCGATCCCGACGAATACAGGGAAATGCCTTCGAAAATCCGTTCCGAGGTCATCGGTGTCAATCTGAACGAAGTCTCTGCCAAAAAGATGCTCGAAGCCGAATTCAAATCCGCCGAAATCGACGGAAATCAATGGAAACGGCAGACGAAGTATACATACAAGGGCGTTCTGCTGGCACGAGCTTCGGAACTTCCCTCGCCAGTACCTGCCAACCACTTCCTGCGGATGTTCGGTCAATCGGATCGCGAACTGATTTCGGCTTCTGCAACGGTTGGATCCGTTCCGCAAGTCCTTTTCATGTTTAACGGACCAATTACACACATGCTGCTCGAGAAGAATTCGACGATCTATAACAACGTCATGCGTAAAAAGACGCCGGTCGACAGGGCAAAAGTAATCTTCCTGACGATTCTGAACCGTGAGCCGGATGACGCCGAGATTGAGCTTTCCAAGCGGGAAATCACCAAAAATGATCTCGCGGGATACGGCAATATGATCTGGTCATTGGTCAACACGCGCGAATTCCTGTTCGTTCAATAATCGAAGTCAATTCGCCGGATCATCGAAGTCAATTATCGAACCTTTCAATCCTGTGCAGAGAGAATTCCAATGAAAGAACTTCTGTCAAAACTCGGTCTCGTTGATCGTCGTCGATTCGTCGAATATGCCGCCAAATCGATGTTGGGTGTGACCGTGCTTCCAACATTGGGTCGTTACGTATCAGCTGAGGAAGCTACAGGCGGAAAAGCCAAACGGCTGATCTATTTGTTCATGAACGGCGCCATGACACACCTGGACACGTTCGACCTGAAGCCGGGTCACGCGAACCAGGGCGATACCAAACCGACCAACACATCGGTGCCAGGCGCTCAGATCAGCCAGTTTCTGCCGATGCTGGCCCAACAGTTTCACAACCTGGCCGTCATTCGTTCAATGCACACTCAAACTGCCGATCACGAGCAGGGCGAATACCTGATGCGAACGAGTTACGAAGAGATTGCGACCGAACGGCATCCGTCACTTGGCCCGTGGTTGCAACAGCTCAAGGGACGTCAAAGCAAGACGTTGCCCGACACCGTTCTGATCGGTGCCCCGGCCCGTCACCCTGGAGCCGGTTTTTTTGATCCGACGTTCAGCCCGCTGCCGATCGGCGATCCGAACCGTGGCCTTGAAAACACAAAAGCCCCGGAATACCTGACCGACGAATCGTTCGAAAAGCGGATCGACCTGATCAACGGTTTCGACAAAAAGTTCCGCGACAAATTCAAGGTGAAAAAAGTTCAGTCCTACACCGATTTCTATACTGAAGCGACGGGACTGCTGACAAGTGGCGAGCTGAAAGCCTTTGATCTGAACGAGGAAAAGAACGAGGACCGCGACAGGTACGGACGCGATTCATTCGGACAAGGATGTTTGCTCGCTCGACGACTGATCGAAAACAATGTCAGATGTGTCGAAGTATCCTGCGGCGGCTGGGACATGCACAGCAACATCTATAACGGCGGTACGCTTCCTGCGCGTGCCGGCATTATGGACAAAGCGATGGCAAACCTGTTGAAAGATCTGAACGATCGCGGGCTGCTGGCAGAAACACTGGTTGTGTTGACGACAGAATTCGGTCGGTCACCACAGTTGAACTACAATGCGGGCCGCGATCACCATCCGGCGGTCTTTTCATCGGTCCTCGCAGGGGGTGGTATCAAGGGTGGACAGTTCTACGGGACATCAGATGCTGCAGGCCATTCCGTCGCCACCGACGGTGTCGCTCCCGCCGACTTCAACGCGACAATCGCCACGGCGCTCGGTTTGCCGCTAAACAAGGTCGTTTTCTCGCCAACCGGTCGTCCATTCAAGGTTGCACACGACGGCGTGCCGATCGGAAAGCTGTTGTCGTAGTGCCGCATCTCTCAACCAGGGCAGCACGAGATCGCCATCCGAAACAATCGCCATCCGAAACAATCGCCACCCGAAACAATCGACAGTCGCGAAGCGACGACACAGGTTCGTCGATCACCCATGCGGCGAGCGAGAAGAAACGGTGGTAGTCCGAGAAGTGTCCGTTGCCCACCGAATCACTCGAGACAACCAGATCGGTGACGTAGCGATGTCGCGTCGAAAGAATCCTGCCGGTCATGAGCGATTGTAAGGTCACAAAGCTCGGGGCACTGAAGACCGGGGCGAAAGTCTGTATCGAGTGACGAAGGATTCGGTAAGTTCCATGATGGGCGGCTTCCGTGCCAGGGAAATTGGAAGTTTAAACGTTCAATCTCCATTGTCGCGGGCCGCCATTTTTACGCCTGCAGCAGTTTCCAAATGTGCAAAACCGGAAACTGGCTGGCCAGTCGTGATTCACCGATGCGGGGACGGTAGAGTGCGGAATTGGTAGCGGAGCTGGCCTCCGCCGAAATTCAACCTGTCAACTTCAATCAATTCCAACAAAACTGAAATCTGCCCAAACGGGTTCTCGTTCACAACGCCCGCCGTCGAAGTGTCTGAAATTGCGGATTGCGATGATAATGCCGCGTCTTCGGGCCGTGTTGACGAATCGCAACGGTGACCTATGTTTAGAAATGCAGAATTCGGACTTGAGGTTTCAACAACTCGTAAAAACCGAAGAATCAGTTATGTCACTGACCGCGACCAAAGATTTCCCGGCGGAGCTCTCGATTGCCGTTTCCGGGGCCGAGGTCATTGATCGCAGACTGGTCTACGCCAGTGCTTCATTTGCCGCGATCAGTTTTTTGATGTTTCATGTCTGCCAGATGAATTTCTGCAATCCGGACATGTGGCACGAAATGTCGCTGTTTCGCGAGGCTTTGGTTGTCGGGAAAGTCCCCTCGGAAGATTGCTTTGCCTATACGCCAACCGTTTCCCCGTCAATTCATCACGAATGGGGTGCCGGAGCCGTTTTCTACGTCGTCGCGACTACGCTCGGGTCCAACGGGATCATGGCATTCAAGTACGCGTTGATGGCCGCAGTGGTCTATGGTTGTTACTGGTGCGCCCGACGACGAGGTTCCGGTTCGGCTGTCTTTCTTTCGGTTGCACCGGCGATGGCGCTGTTCAGTTCCTATGGATTTACCACAATTCGAGCCCAGGTATTCACGCTTGTCCTTTTGGCGATCATGCTTTGCCTCCTGGAAATCGACCGTGGTGGACGGCGATGGTGGATCGCACTTTGGCTTCCCTTACACGTGATCTGGCTGAATGTTCACGCGGGTTTTGTTGTCGGAGCCGGATTGATGGCATTGCATGCGTGCGAGCAAATCGTTCGCAAACGCCCCTTTTGGCACTTCGTGCCTGTCGGTGCAGCACTCGCAGGACTGGTGTTCATTAATCCGTATGGAGTTCAGTATTTGCCCTACCTGATGCACGGATTGACGATGGCCAGACCGCTGATCGTCGAATGGCGTCCGCTGTGGCAGCACGATACGACAGTGTTCGCGTTGTACCTTCTGTCACTCGTACCTGTCGGATACGCGGCCAGGGAATTGGGCTGGCGTAAACTGGCAGGAATCGTGGTACTGACTGCGACGGCGTATGCGGCAGTTCGCCATACGCGTCATCTGTCTTTGTATTGCGTCGCGTGGACATGTTACGTCCCTGGCTACTTGCAGCAGACGCGGGTCGGAACGTCGATCGACCGTTTCTTCCAACGGTATGGGCGGCTGGTGACACAAATCTCGGTGGTGACTTCCATTTTGTGTCTGTGGCATGTCATTCCCGCCGCACCCTGGAAACTGAATATTCCGACGACGAATCAGGAATCGGAACAAGGACTGGTCTGCTATCCGGCAGGCGCCGTTCAATACCTTCAGAACGCAGAGTTCCGCGGCAACCTGATGCTTCCCTTTGAAGCGGGCGGCTACGCCATGTGGAAGCTGCATCCGCACGCAAAGGTCAGCCTCGACGGACGCTACGAAGTGGCCTATCAGCCCGGCATTCTTGAAGAACATTTGACGCTGTTCGCGGCAAAACCGGGATGGCGCGACGTGCTGCAGAAGTATCCCACAGATGCGCTGATTGTTCCGTCACTGTCGCGATTGTCCGTCGCGATGCCATCAATGATCGGTTGGACGCGAACCTATCACGACGGCGTGTTCGATGTCTACACCCGCCCCGGCTTCAACCTGCCAAACTCCGAATCAATCCCCCTTGAAACTCATCCCGTCATTCCCTGAACCCGGACGATCGAATTCGCAGTCCCGAATCCTGTTCCATCGACCTTGCCGTCTGGTGAATGGTACAATCCGGATCGGCAGACAAGCGGAGTCTTTCCATTGCGGCGAGTTCCATGTCGGCTGCTGAGACCTTCGTTTCTTCGACAGGGAGTTTGCAACGATGATTCGACAATTGTGCATTTGGACAGTCGCGGGATTATTGGGGGTCAGCGTTTCTTTCGGCGAAGACAAACCTGCCCCGACCGACGCTGAAAAGGCGGCGATAGCCGAAATTCGGACTTCGGGCGGCCAGGTCATGGAACTCGCTCAAAACGATTCGCGGCTCGATGTCGCATTTTATCTGGCCAGCGGCAAGATTACGGACGAACACCTCGTCCCCCTGAAAAGTCTGCCGCGTGTCGCGCAACTCAATTTACGAGGTCGCGAGATCACAAACGCCGGACTGGTCAATTTGAAAGATCTGAAGGGGCTGACGACGCTCCATCTCGAAAACACAAAAGTGACCGACGACGGCCTGGTACAGTTGAAGGGCCTCGAAAACCTTGAATACCTCAATCTGTACGGGACTGCGGTCACGGATGCAGGACTGAAACATCTCGCCGGATTGAAAAAGCTGCGAAAAATCTACCTTTGGCAGACACAAGTGACCGACGCGGGCGCCGCAGAGTTGAAAGCTGCGATTCCCGAACTGCGGATCAATCGTGGGATCGAGCTTGCCAAGCCTGCTGAAGAAAAGAAACCCGAAGAACCGAAGCCGGAAGAAAAGAAGTAACACTTCCGATGATTCTCTGGCCGCATGTCGACCACTTGCCCTGAAGGGCAACGCTGTGACGCATTTTTAGATTGAAAATCAAAGCAAAACGAGAATCCAGGCGAGCCGAGCGGCGTAAGCCCTCGGACTTATCCGCGAT
>JANXOO010001027.1 GCA_025353525.1 Schlesneria sp.
GGGCCAACAAGTGGGCCGACCTGTTACGACCCAATCCGTATCGAGCGGGGATCAAGTCGACATGGAATCTCGACGCATGGCTGCGCGATGTTTTTCGCAAAAACCTTCCCTATGACCGATTCGTACAAGAATTACTGACGGCACAAGGGAGCGCCTGGCGGAACGGCGCCGTCGTCATCTATCGTGATCGCCCTTCGCCGGTGGAAATCGGAGCATCGGTCAGTCAGTTGTTTCTTGGCGTTCGACTGGAATGCGCCAAATGCCACCACCATCCGTTTGAGGTCTGGAGCCAGGATGACTTCTACGGGTTCGCCGCATTCTTCGCTCGTGTCGGACACAAGGGGGACGGACTGTCACCGCCCATTTCCGGAGGCGAAGAAATCATTTTTTCGTCGAGCTCTGGCCAGTTGAATCATGGTCGAACCGGTCTGCCTGTGACGCCACGGACACTGAAGGGCAAGCCGCAGGAATTCGGGCCGGATGACGATCCTCGTGAAACCCTCGCCGCCTGGGTCACGGATTCGTCGAACCCGTATTTTGCACGTGTGATGGCGAATCGCGTCTGGGCAGAAATGATGGGACGGGGTTTCGTCGATCCTGTCGATGACATTCGAGCCACCAATCCCGCATCCAATGATGCGTTGCTTAACGCTTTGGCCGAAGACTTCCGCCAGAACGGATACGACATTAAAAAGCTGATCAGACTCATCCTGATGTCGGACGTGTTCAGTCTGAGTTCTGCTCCGATCGAACGAAATATTTCAGACAACAAGAATTTCTCACGCTATTATCGGCAACGGATGCGGGCCGAGGTGCTGCTGGATGCCGTCAATGATGTCCTGAATTCAGAGGAAGACTTCACCGCGATGCCGCCGGGTTCGCGTGCGATGCAACTTTGGACCTATCGCGCCTCGTCACTGTTTCTTGATACGTTTGGAAGACCCGATTTGAATCAGGACCCCCCGTGCGAACGTTCGACAGAATCGACGACACCACAGGTATTGCATCTGATGAACTCTCCGCTGCTCAACCGAAAGCTCGGCCTGGAGACGTCGCGGCCCGCGCATCTGGCGGCGAGCGACCTGTCCAATCACGCAATTGTCGACGAAGCGTACTTATGGGCGTACAGCCGTTTCCCGATCGCGGATGAACTCACTGCGGCACTCGAATTCCTTCCCGAAAAAGAACGACGACGCGGTGTCGAAGATCTGTTCTGGGCATTATTGAATACTCCTGAATTCTCGTTTGTTGACTGATTTGATGAGGACTGTGATGGAAACAGGTTTCACAAGACGCAATTGTGACGGAATCGGGCGACGCGATTGCCTCAAGCTGGGGTTGGGGGCGTTGCTCGGCAGCGGTTTCGTCGACGCACTTCGCTTGCGATCTGCCGGAGACGGAAGTTCTCCGAAAAAGACAAGCTGCATTTTGATATGGCTCGACGGTGGGCCAAGTCACCTCGAAACGTTCGACCCCAAGCCCGACGCTCCGGCAGAAATTCGGGGCGAATTTCTGCCGATCGCCACCAGAATTCCCGGCGTCTTCTTTTCCGAAAATATGACACGGCTGGCTGCGATCAGTGACAAATTAACCATCGTTCGTTCTGTGAGGCACGATCAGAACAATCATGGTGCCGGCAATCATTATATGACCACCGGGGCACCGACACGGATCCCCGTCAGTTGCGGAGCGTTCGTCAGCTTTCACCCGAGTATGGGTTCGGTCGTTTCGTTCGAACGAGGGACTCGCGACGGACTTCCTCCCTATTTTTCGATTCCCGATATGACCCGGTCCGGTGGTCCGAATTTCCTTGGGGCACGGCACGCACCGTTTGTCGTGAATGATGATCCGAATCAGGACGCGTTCACCGTTCGCGATGTCACGATCCCCAAAGATCTGGACGACGGGCGGACAATCAGCCGCAGGAAAATGCGGGACCGACTTGACCAGTTCGTCCGGTTTCATGACCGTGCGGCGGGCGACCCGGTCGCCGGTGCCGATGAAAATTACCAGCAGGCAGTCTCGCTGATGTCATCAACGGTGGCACAACGGGCATTTGAAATGCATCGCGAGCCAGGGCAAATCCGGGACGCTTACGGTCGCTCGACGTTCGGTCAGCAAGCATTGCTGGCACGACGCCTGATCGAGGCGGGCGTTCCGTTCGTGACGCTGAATAACGGTGGCTGGGATCATCATTCGAATATCTTTCCGGCGTTCCGTACGCAGGGGCAGAAACTCGATGCCGTTGTCGCGACGCTGATCGATGATCTCGATCAACGCGGCATCCTCGATACCACACTGGTCATCGTCATGGGCGAGTTCGGTCGTACGCCGCAGATATCGACACTGCCCGGTTCGGCGACACCCGGAAGGGATCATTGGTCGAGCGCCATTTCAGTCCTCGTTGCCGGTTGTGGTACACCGCGAGGTCAGGTCATTGGCGCAACGGATCGATACGGATACGCCGCGGTGGAGAAAATATACGCTCCTGAAAATCTGGTGTCGTCGATCTATACAAAATTGGGAATCAGTCCGGAAAAGATTCTGTACACTCCCGCAGGGCGTCCGACCCATCTGGTCAGCGATTCGCGCCCGATCGCCGAATTGATGTGACAACGATGTGTTGCGTGGCAGAATACGGTTACAGGCGACTGACAGTGGAAATATTACGGGCTGAAAAACGGGGACTGGATGCACGTCTTCATCGTGACTGTCGCCCTTTTTCAACAACCGGTATTTCCTCTCTTGCTGGCCACCCAAATACACTGCAGATCATTTCGCAGCCGTCCGAATGCATACACGGCTCCCCGGTCGCTACTCGCCACGTTCGACGCAGGCATTGCAGTTGTGGCAACAGAACGATCGCCGTCGGCCTGCTGTTTGCATTCGCCGGATTGTTTTTCACGGTCGGCTATACAGAC
>JANXOO010001076.1 GCA_025353525.1 Schlesneria sp.
ACCGGGAACGCCCACCAGCAGACAATGCCCCCCCGTAAAAATTGCGGCAAGAATTTGCTCGATGACCGAATCCTGTCCGACGATGACTTTATGCAATTCCTCGGTCATCAATTCGCGATGCCTGCGGAATTTTTCAAGGAATTCGTCGAAATCGGCTTTCTTCTCTGCCAAAGCTATTCTCCTTTTCGAGATTTAGACCGCTTTACTGTAGGGGACGACGCCCGACTTGGAAAGTTGCTCTCGAAAACTCAGCTTGCTGCTTTCGCCTTGCGGTGGTCCAATACCCTTCGCGGAATGCGCACCCTTCGCACTCGTTTCAATATGAGTCTTTTCATGCGGCATTCGGCAGCATTTGCAGATTCTGAGGGTCAGAAGCCAGGGAACAGGCTGCGTCCGTCGACGATTGTGAACGTGGACATCGCGAGCACGTGATTGAAACACGAGACCGGGGAGGTCCAGGGATGGACATGTTTGTGGTACGCGGCGGACGACCGCTGCGAGGTCGGGTCACCGTCAGTGGTGCGAAAAATGCCGCGCTGCCAATCATGGCAGCCGCGTTGGTCGCCAACGGGACGACTGTGCTGCGCGGGATTCCGGATCTCGTCGATGTCACGACTTTATCGAGCGTTCTGCGTTCTCTGGGAATGAACGTCGAGCGTAAGGCTGACGGAGCCCTGGTCCTGACGACATCGGACGATCAACGCTGTCTGGCCGACTACGAGCTGGTACGTCGCATGCGAGCCAGCGTTTGCGTTCTCGGACCACTACTGGGTCGACGTGGTCGTGCCTGCGTCTCGTTACCCGGCGGATGCAACATCGGACATCGTCCGATCGATCTCCACCTGAAAGGATTACGCGCTCTGGGAGCGCAAATTACAATCGACCGGGGCTACGTGTTTGCGCGAGCCGACCGATTGGTTGGCGCCGATATCTATCTGGGAGGCTCGTTCGGCAGCACCGTCACCGGAACGTGCAATGTACTGTGCGCTGCGATTTTTGCCGAGGGAGTAACGACGATTTCCGCTGCGGCATGCGAACCTGAAGTCGTCGATCTGGGCCGGTTCCTCAATGCAATGGGGGCCAGGATCGAAGGGCTTGGCACGCCACATTTGCGAATTGAAGGAGGCCATGAACTGAACGCGGTCGAACATACCATCATTCCTGATCGGATCGAAGCCGCGACGTTGATGATTGCCGGTGCGATGGCTGGAGGACGACTGCAGGTCGATGGACTCGATCCGTCGCACTTGTCGGCTGTTATCGACGCACTGCGCACGATGGGTGTCGGGATCGAAATCACAGGCAGAACAGCGACCGTTGTTGCACCCGAGAGACTTCGTTCGCTCGATATCACCGCACTGCCTTACCCAGGGATTCCGACCGACGTTCAGGCACAGTTCACGGCATTGCTCTCGATGGCCGAAGGGATCAGCGTCGTTACTGACAAGATTTTTCCCGATCGATTCATGCATATCCCCGAACTGATGCGAATGGGTGCCAACGTTCGCCGCGAAGGGGCCAGCTCAATCATCGGCGGAATCGGCACGCTGACGGGTGCGTGCGTCATGGCGTCGGACCTGAGGGCCAGTGCCGCGCTGTTGCTGGCAGCACTGGCAGCCGACGGCGAATCTGTTATTCGGCGTGTCTACCACCTGGATCGGGGTTATGAACAACTCGAACAGAAGCTCAATCAAGTGGGTGCCGACATTGTTCGAGTCGACGATCTGCCGGAAACGATGCCGGTCAGCCTGCAACTGTCCGACGAGGAACTTCGGCCGCTGGCGATCGATTCAAGCGATTCGCCTCCACCGCCGAAGTTCCTGAAGCGCCCGACAAAGTCAGCCCCCGTCACGTGAAAAGACAGTTACCAGAGTTTGGTACGCAGCACTTTGAGGATGACGCTCTTGCCTTCGAAATCGAGGAAAGAAGGGACTTCGCTGGAATCTTTTTTCGCTTCAGCGTTCACCTGTCGTAACAGATTTCCGATTCGGACTACGGGATAAACGACAGCAATTTCGTCGTATGAAATGGCCGTCAGCGGAATACTTTTGCCGAATCGATTCTCAAACGGATCGTGATCCTCTTCCACTTCCGAGCCTGAGTCAGCGTCGACCTGCGGCGTGTTCATCATTTCGACAACGAATTCTTCGAGAAAATCACTGAAGTCATGGATCGCTCCTCGCTCCGTGCGTCGATTCGGTTCGCGCAGGTCTACCATTCGTGCATTCACGAGAATACAAATATCGCTGTACTGTTCGTTGATGGACTGATTAACGTATCCCGAACACGCGTAGCCGTTCCGCAGCAGGCATGCCACCGGAACATATTCCGCTCCATCATTCTTGCTACCGATCAATTTAAGAAATTCTGCTCGCTGCATGACTGGCCCCGTCGACAAACGAAAAGAGATGTGTGGAATCGACTGCCGGATCGAAATCCCGGCGGATTGCGGGATCGTAACAATCTGATCTTCGCCAACGAAGGGAAAACGGAAAAATGAAGAAAAATTCGTGAACCGCGAACCCAACACCGCCCGCCACCGTCCTGTCGATGACAGTCACATCGCCGAATTGGAAAAACTGCATGAATACGACGCAATTGCGAAAACTCGGTGTCCCTGACGACTGCATTCATGCAGCGATCGAGGGAATTCAAATTTCCGCAGGCAAGGGCGAATTGCGTGGCAACGAGATCAAACGTCTGATCGGCGAAGTACTCGCCGCACCGTCGGATTATGTCGATCATCCGCACTTCGGGCGACTGGCGTGCGAATTGATCGAAGCGGCCAATTTTTTACGCCCGGCCCCGATCAGTTTTGAAGTCTGGGGCCATGAGATCGATGACGCCTGCCGGGCTCAAATGAGCCAGGCGTGCGGCCTGCCGATGGCAGTCAAAGCAGCGCTGATGCCGGATGCCCATGTTGGTTACGGCTTGCCGATCGGCGGTGTCCTCGCCCTGGAAGGTGCCGTTGTTCCTTACGCGGTCGGTGTCGACATCGCGTGCCGCATGAAACTTTCGGTACTCGATATTCCCACGGCTCAACTTACGGAAAACTTCCACCGTTTCAAAAACTCACTCGACAAGGGGACGCGATTTGGAATCGGTTGCACTCACGAACGACCGCAACAACACAATGTCATGGATGCTGACTGGTCGGTGACGAGGATCACGCGCGAGAATCGCGATCGCGCGTGGAAGCAACTCGGGACATCGGGTTCAGGAAATCATTTCGTCGAATTCGGCATCGTGACTCTCGAACAGCGCGACGAGCAATTCTGTTTGGACGCGGGCGAATATGTTGCGTTGCTCAGCCATAGTGGCAGCCGTGGCACGGGTGCTGCCGTGTGTGACACTTACAGCAACATCGCTCGCACGAGACTTCCCAAACGCTACGAAGACCTGGGACGGCTGGCGTGGCTGGACATCGACGACGAAGCGGGTCAGGAATACTGGGCGGCAATGAATTTGATGGGCGAATATGCGGCGGCCAACCATGATGTCATTCACCGGCTGGTCTCGCAGATCGTCGGCGGCCGGATCATTGCCGGAGTTGAAAATCACCACAATTTTGCCTGGAAAGAAGTCCACGACGGACGGGAGCTGATTGTACATCGCAAGGGAGCAACCCCCGCAGGCGAGGGAGTTGCTGGTATTATTCCGGGCTCGATGGCTGATCCGGCGTTTATTGTTCGCGGTAAGGGGGTTGCCAACAGTCTCAATTCGGCAGCGCACGGAGCGGGCCGACGTATGAGTCGCACGGCGGCTCGCGAAAAATACAGTTGGCGAGCCGTTCAGCGAGACCTCGAAGTGAAAGGGGTTCGAGTCCTTTCGGCGGGTGCCGATGAGGTCCCCTATGCGTATAAAAACATCCTGGACGTGATGAAAGCACAATCAGATCTGGTTGAAACGGTGGCTCGCTTCGATCCAAAAATCGTCAAAATGAGCGACGATGGCCGAGCCGAAGATTGAGTTTGACTACTGGGCGGGTGGTCCCGCTGGCGGTCCCGAAGGACCTCCGCCTGGCGCGATACCCGGATTCGAAGGAGGTTGGCCTCCCTGAGCGGCAGCCGGTTGCGAGTTAACGGATGTTGAGGTCATCAGTGGTACCGCGTCGAATGCGAACGCGCAGATCACGACAACCACGCAGATTACAATAGAATTGACCGCCTGATAGCAGTAAACCTGACGCTCCTTCCAGTCGTTGCAAGCAAAGACAATGCTGCTGACCGGATGGAAAAACAGATTCAGGAATCCCCACATGGGCGAGTCCTGGAAGCCGGCTTTGATGCAAATAAACCACCCGGCCATTACTGCCAGAATGCTTCCAATGGCCATGCCGAGCAGAATTCCCTTCACTGGTCCGGCATCGGTCAATGAGCCGTAAAGCATTCCTCCCACCAGCCCGAGAAGTCCGAAAACCATCACGAGTACCAGAGACTCGACGAATTGCTGGACCGGTGTTTTCGGTTTTTCGTCGTCATCGTCGCCCCTGCGTTCGGTCGCTTTGTATTTCTTTTCTTTGGTCTTGTCGACCAAATCGAGCACGCCTCTGTTGTAGTACGTAAACTGTCCGTTGGTCCGCATGTTGAACATGCAGGTAAAACCGTTGATGACACTCATGACGGCGAGAATAATGCCAGGGACAATGGCCGACTTGAGATTGTACGGCAATATCGGGGGAAGGGCCTTCAAAACGACGACTTCCTGGCCCTTTTTCTTCGTATTCGGATTTAAAATTCGAGCGAAAGCCTGGCGTTCGATATCCGCATTGAATTCCATAATCCTGAAATTGTCAGCAAGATCGGGCCCGTAAACCGCACCGATCGTGGCGAGGCCGCCGATGTTGGGAATGTTCGTGATCAGGAACCACATCAGCCAGACCGACAAAGGCTTGAGGTTTTTGGCCCACATCGGAACCAGCTTCCAGACCATCCAGCCCTTGTACTGGATTGGCATCGCCATATGTGACATCACCACAGGCAACATCCAGACGGCAGGAATCACACCAATGCCAATGCAAATCGGCAACACGAGTTCGGACATCCCGCTATAGTTGACGAGTACGTAGCCAAGTCCCGCTGGCAGTAACAGAAGCGGAATCACAACGACAACGCACCAGAATACGAAGGCGGCACCCATGGCACTGGCAAGAAAGAAGTCGAAATTCAGCTTTTTGAATTTATCCTTTCGTTCCAGTGTCAGCTTGATGATTTCCGTGTCCAGATACCACATCCAGCCCGGCACGACCAGGAAACTGATCGTCCCCGCGAACGCAAAAAAGACGCGAGGCGGCCACGCCGAGATGTAAAGATACAGAAACCCGCAGAGGAGCGCGATTGACATGCAGATGAACGTGTACAAGACCGTTCGCCATGCCAGTACGTGGTTCTTCCCCACGAACGCCCACGATTGCTTGAACAGGCCGGGGTAAAAATCGGCGGGATCCGGCCCTTTCATGGCCTTCTTCCTCGCTTTGACTCCCTGTCCGCCTTCCGAGGAATCGTACCCGCATTGCGGGCATTCGTCGTCGTCTTCTTCCTGAAACTTCATATCAAAGCCGCACTTTGAGCAAATGCGAGCTTCAGTATCTTCTGCCCGACGCAAATCAAATGAAGCAAGTGCCAATTCGCTGTCGTGAGCCTTCACCACCTTTTTGACTTTAGAGGTCGCCTCTTTCGGCTTCAATTTCGCCGATTTCGGTTTGGATGATGATGACGATTCACTGTCATCGTCCGCAGGAATCGGAATTCTGGTCTGGCACTGCGGGCACTTGATGGCTTTTCCGCGAGCCGCATCCGGTACCTGAAGAGACTTGTCGCAAGTGGTGCACTTCACCTTGACGGGCATTGGGGGACGGCCTTCCAAATCAATCGTAAACGTCGACTTTCAGCAAGGTACAGCGCGATTGAGAGAATTCAAGTGACAACTCACCGAACACAATCGTATTTGCATCTTTCGTGCTGACAGCGGCACAGAATGGAGAATTCAAAGAAAGCTGTTTTCTGAGGAGATCTCTGTCATATCTTCCGCCTTCTGACGTTTCAAACGTCAGAAGGAAATTAGCAATTGTCTCAAACAAACCGTGAAATGTCGCGCCACAGGTCACCTGCGAGCCGCCGCCCGCCACCGATCACTCGCCACCCACTTTGCCATTCCCGTTGACCGGCCCTTCGGACGATTCTGTAGAACCCGGAGCAATCGGAGTCTCTGCCTCGTTTGAAGGTTCAATTGAAGATTCAGTTGAAGGTTCTTCAACGACAAGATTCGCGGGAATGCAGGCCATACTGACCAGCTTGTCGTTTTCTTCCAGTCGTATTACTCGAACGCCCTGCGTATTGCGACCGATTTCGTTGATATCCCCGGCGCGAATTCGCTGAATCTTTCCGGTCGACGTTACCATCAGGACTTCATCCTGATCCGTGACCGCAAGTATTTTCACTGCGTTCCCGTTGCGTTTTGTCGTTTTGATATCCTTGACGCCCTTGCCGCCACGCTTTTGTCGCCGGTACTGGTTCGCTGAACCGACCGCGTCATCCGAACCTTCCGCATCTTCTGATTCGGCGTCGTCCGTGGCATTTTCGTCGTCAGCAACTTCCTCGTCCGGCGATGCCAATTCGTTGTCAGTTGTGCTCAAGGCGACTGCCGCTTCGGTGTCGCCATCCGATACGGCTCCGTCAACAATGCCGGCATCTTCGATCGCGACACCGCCGACCCCGATTGCCGTTCTTTTGCCGTATCCGTTTTCACATACGGTCAAGAGGCTCATTGACGGATCGGCCAGGATCATGCCGATAAGAACATCGTCCTTCTTCAACCGGATTCCTCGAACCCCGGTCGTGTCACGGCCCATACTGCGAGCGTCAGACTGATTGAACCGGATTGCCATTCCACCTTTGGTTCCCAGCAATACGTCGTCGTTCGGCGAAACGAGCATCGCTTCGATCAGTGCGTCGTTGTCTCGCAAATTGATCGCGATAATCCCGCCCTTCGTTGGTCGTTTGTACGCCGAAAGAGGTGATTTCTTCACGATGCCGTTCTTCGTCGCCATGATCAGGAAACGCTGGTCGTCGAATTCACGGACCGCCACGCAGGCACTGATTCGGTCGCCATCGGGCAATGCCAGCAGGTTGACCAAAGCCCGACCCTTGCTGGTGCGCGTCTGCAGTGGAAGGTTGTAGACCTTTTCCCACAAAACCTTCCCCTTGTCGGTAAAGAACAACAACCAGGCATGTGTGCTGGCAACGAACAGGTGTTCAATGGCGTCTTCGTCGTCCGCTTTGGCCCCGATAATCCCCTTGCCACCGCGATTTTGGGCCTGATACGTGTTCAGTGGCATCCGCTTGATGTACCCACGTTGCGACAGCGTAACGACCATTGGTTCTTCGGCGATCAGGTCTTCCTGATTGATCCCGCTCAGTTCCAGTTCGTTGATTTCCGTTCGGCGTTTGCTGGCATATTTGGCTTTGATCGCCAGCATGTCTTCGCGGACAACGGCACGAATGTTTGCCTCGTCTGACAACAGATGCAAATAGCCGAGAATATCGACCAGCAACTTCGAATGCTCGTTGTGCAGTTTTTCCCGTTCGAGGTTCGCAAGTGAGCCGAGTTGCATCGAAACAATCGCCTCGGCCTGATTCGCCGAAAGCGAATACTCGGGCTTTTCTCCGACTTCGCTCTGGTACATCTCAAACCCGTCATCGCCCAATGCCCGTTTGATCAGTGGTGCGGGGACCTGAATCAGTTGCAATCGGTCTTTCGCCTCGCTGCGACTCGGCGAATTGCGGATTGTCGCGATCACTTCGTCGAGGTTGATCTGGGCGATCAGCATCCCTTCGACGGTGTGCTTCCGTTTCCTTGCTTCACCCAGCAAAAATTCGGTCCGGCGGCGAATCACCGTCACCCGATGACGGATGAATTCTGCCAGCATTTCCTTCAGGGAAAGCAGTCGGGGCCGATTTCCGACCAGTGCCAGCAGAATGATGCTGACAGTTGACTGCAGTGGCGAGAACTGGAAGAGCTGATTGAGGACGACTTCCTTGTCTTCGCCCCGTTTGACGGCAATATGCAGGCACGTTTGCCATGAGGGAAGGGTGCGGTCGGTGAGGTCTGTGACCCGGGCGATCCCCTTGACCCGCTCGTCCTTGATCAGCAGTTCGATCTTTTCACGGATGCGATCCCGTGATTCGAGGTACGGGATCTCGGTCACCTCGATGATATCGGTATTCTTTTCGGTCAAAAACCGCGTCCGGGCCCGAAGGATGATCGTCGAACGTCCGGTGAGGTACGCTTGGCGAATCCCCATTCGCCCACATATCACACCGCCCGTTGGAAAGTCGGGACCAGGAATACATTCGATCAAATCGTCGATCGAGCAATCGGGATCGTCGACCAGCCGCACAGCCGCATCGCAGACTTCTGCCAGGTTGTGTGGCGGAATGCTCGTCGCCATTCCGACCGCGATTCCATTCGAACCGTTAACGATCATATTCGGAAATCGCGATGGCAAAACGACCGGCTCGTCGTTTCGCTGATCATACGTTTTGACGTAATCGACGGTTTCGCGTTTGAGGTCATCGAGCATTTCGGACGCGACTGCTGAGAGTCGCGCTTCCGTATACCGCATCGCAGCGGGAGGCATTCCCGCGAGCGAGCCGAAGTTCCCCTGTTTGTCGATCAGAACCTCGCGAACGCTCCAGTTTTGGGCCATGCGCACGAGCGTCGGATAGATCGAGCCATCGCCGTGGGGGTGATAGTTGCCGCTCGTATCGCCGCAGATTTTCGCGCACTTGACGCGACCTGAATTCGGGCCCAGATTCAGGTCATTCATTGCCACCAGAATTCGCCGCTGAGACGGCTTGAGGCCATCGCGAACATCGGGCAATGCACGACTGATAATGACGGACATCGCATACGTAACGTAACTTGTCCGCATCTCGTCCTGAATCGCGATATTCTTTACGCGTTCGTCGCCAACGACGGCTGAAGCAGGATTAACGGGCAATTCGGGGTCGTTCGGAGTTCCATCACCAGTAGACAATCGAGGGTTCCTTAGGGGATAGTTTCAAGGGAGTCAAAGTCTAGTCGATTTGCGGCGAATTCTCAACGATGTGAGGCCCATTCCATGTCGTCGCCAGGAAGATTATCTGACGGGAAAACAAGCAGAATCTCACTTGGAGCGTCCGGGAAATGGCAAGTCCCGATCTTGTGGCGAATGTCGTATTTTGTCTTCCGGCCCAAAGTGGCCATCGACTCACATCGCCTGCGGCCCACGGCCCACGACCAGGCCAAACAAAAGACGTTATTGTCGGGCCAACGGCCCATCAACTTGCATTTCTTCAATCAAAGCCCGGAACGTGTCATTGCACGAAAGTACGAATTCCCCGAACGAAATCCCCAGTTTGATTCACGTTTACAGAGAGCGGTTGTCCTTAACAAACAACGCAGTAACAAACAACGCAGTGAAGCAATTATCAAATCGTTTTTTTTTGCGGATACAGGCGAGCCGAGCGGCGTGAGCCCTCGGACCGAACTGCAGATAAGCCCTCGGA
>JANXOO010001082.1 GCA_025353525.1 Schlesneria sp.
CATAGCCGCGTTCTGCCGGGGCAGGGACATTGCGACCTGAAACAATGGGTTGGACTGTTGAAACAACAAGGGTATTCGCGGTGGCTGTCGCTCGAACTCTTCCGCGAAGATTTATGGGCACGCGATCCGAAAGAAGTCGCTCGAACCGGACTCGAATCAATGAGGGCTTTCGTCGAGTCCTGACGGAATAACGTCTCGAGTCGACTGACGCCAGGTCACTCAAAGTGTTGGTGTCGAAATTACGCGTACACCGTTTTGGCGAAAATGGTTCCGCTGATGCCTGGACGCTTCCTGTGCTTCGGCCAGTTCTGTCGAATACGCTCGACAAGTCACTTCAACGACCCGGCGGAGACCGGTTTTCTGAATTGGGGCCAACGCGGAGGCGCGAAGACAAACGATAACGCGACCAGCAAGCCAAATGTGGAATAACCGACGATAAAGAACCATGGCGGCAGATCGTAAAAAAGCCAATCGTGGACGAGATTCGCGATGAATCCGCCAGAGTAGGTTTCCTGGTGCGCGCTGTCCCTGAGTTGCTGTTCCCAAACTGTCAGCGGACAAGTGATTCCTGCCCATGATTCTGCAACAACGATGACGATCATCGTGAGGTGACCGCATCGCCACCAGAAGTTTCTGGCCCATGAATGCCGTAAGAAGACCCCTATCCAGGTCACCACCAGCCCAAACACTACGACCAGAACGTACGACATATGCACCAGGACAATGGCATCAGCAGCAAGCCGGTAAAAAAGCGGCATGATTTATCACCTCGCAAATTGACACGACAGTTCTGTTAATCGCCCGATTGATCGAGCCGATTTCTGATCGGCAGACTCATTCGCAAACTGACCCGACCGTTGAACGTATTGACGGCTTTATTCGTAGCAGATCGTCAGACGCGTGAAAATGTATGCCGAGTGGCACTCTGAAAGTTAACATTGGTGAAAGCTGCTCGAATAACCGCTTGTCTGCGATGACGACAGCGAAATACTTTTATTGTGAAGTCGAAAGCGAACAGGTCGCGCACGTCACCGTTTCCTTTTTGTTCAGGCTGTCAAATGCAATCTCAGATTCGAACCGGGGAGATCCATCATGTCCGTTGCATTGGTTGCAAGAGGAGTCATACCTGAAGGATCTGCGACACCGTGGCTGAAACACTATCCCCGGTGTACTCCACCTCATCTCGAATATCCCGATGAGCCTGTCTGGTGGCTGCTGGAGCAATCAGCCCGCCTGTTTCCTGATCGAGATGCGATTCGGTATTTTCGTCAATCGATCACATACGCCGAGCTGTTCGAGCGAGCTCGCAAGGCAGCACAGTTGTTTCGATCGCTTGGAGTGAAACCTGGCGACCGGATCGGTTTACTTCTTCCCAATATACCTGAGTACCTGATTGCCGCTTACGGAGCCTGGATGGCGGGCGCCCTGGTCGTTTCGCTCAGCCCGATGTCGGTCACTGTAGAGATCGATGACCTTCTGCGGACTACCGGTTGCAACGTTGTCGTATGCCTGGACCTTCTGGCGCCGCTTGTAAAAAAATGCTCCTGTCGCCCGGCGCATCTGTTGACGTGTTCCATCGCCGCACGGTTGCCAACGTTTCAGGGTCTTGTGTACAGGGCGATGAATCTGAACCGGAACGGCTTGCACATCGGTTCGCACGCAACGACGCGAGATTTCATTGCAGAACTGATGAAGGTCGCCCCGATCTTAATGCCGATCCGATGCGAGTCGAAGTCTCCGGCGTACATCCTTCCGACGGGTGGCACGACGGGTCGCCCCAAGGCGGTGACACTCTCACACGCGAATTTGATCGCGAATGCCCTGCAAATTAAAGCCTGGTGTGGAAACCGCACGGGTCGAGACACATTTCTGGCGGTAGTCCCGTTCTTTCACAGCTATGGATTATCAACCTGCGGGACCGCCGGAATCGCGATGGCCGCAACACTTGTACTGCACCATCGTTTCAATCCTGAAACTATTCTGGATCTGATCGAATCGACGCGACCCAGCGTTTTTCCTGCCGTTCCCGCGATGCTGCATGCGCTGAACCAGCACTTGCGAGACGCAAAACGTCAACGTGACGTTCGCTCGTTAATGTGGGTGATTTCCGGAGGCGCACCGCTGATGCCGGCAACGGCGATCGAATTTGCTCGATTCACGGGGGCGAAAGTCGTCGAAGGGTTCGGATTGTCTGAATGCAGTCCTGTCACACATGCCGGACCTCTCGACGGAAGTGAACGTCCGGGAACGATCGGAATGCCCCTTCCTGATACGGATGCGCTGATTGTTGACGCAGAGACGGGATGCGAAACGGTAGCAACAGGTGAGGTCGGGGAACTGATTGTTCGCGGCCCGCAGGTAATGCTGGGGTACTGGAACGATCCGGTCGAGACCGCTCGGATTCTCCGCAACGGGTGGCTCTATACAGGCGATCTTGCCACTCAGGACGCTGACGGTTTCTTCAAAATCGTCGATCGCAAGAAGGATCTCATCATTACGAGTGGATTCAACGTTTATCCCAACGATGTCGAATTCGTTTTGAAAGAGTATCCCGATGTCAAGGACGCTGCTGTCATCGGAGTTCCCGATATTCAGCGAGGTGAAATCGTCAAGGCAGTCGTGGTCGTCACCAACGCTGCACGATTCGACCGGGAGCGATTTGTCAGATTTATGAAGGATAATCTGTCGCACCACAAGGTACCGCGCATTGTCGAAATCGTCGAAGGTGACCTGCCGCGCAACTTCCTTGGCAAAGTATTGAGGCGAACATTGAAAAAACAGTTGTAGAGCGCATTGCGGGCTGCACTCCGGTCGCCATGCGCCTTACTGAAGGAGCAAGCAATGAATCAACTGCACCTGACGAACTTCAATATCCAACGCGATTCTCGTGGTGTGCTGACTGCAATTCTGAATGTCGCAAATCGATTAATGAACGTTATTGACGAGAGCGTTCTACAGGATCTGGACGAGCTGCTGCTCGCGGTTGAGCAGGAGCAACAAGTGGCGGACATCGTTTTTTCAGGTGGCAAATACCCCGTGCTGGCTTCAATCTCTGAGGGTCTGGCAAGACAGCCTGAAATCGGTTTTGTCGTCGAACTGGAAGAATCTGGCTGGCTGAATTCAACCGAAACAGACTGCAGCCTGTCGGGACTTTACGTGCAGCATAAACGGGATCGCAAACCGGTAATGTGGATACAAACAGCTTTTGCAAAACCACGGCGAATCAAAATAATCGGTATTTCCGGCGGCGGTGTGATGGGAGCAGGGATCGCTCATTGGGCCTCGACACGCGGTTTCGATGTCGTATTGAAAGATGACAACTCAGACCGGCGCGGTTTATGTCTCTCGCGCATTTTGAAAATGTTTGAAGAATCGGTCACAAGGCCTTCGCTCACCGTCAGCGATGCCGCTGCAAAATATGGAACGATTACCACCACGACCGACCGGGAATCGTTTGCCGATGCAGACCTTGTCATTGAAGCGGCCACCGATTGAATGGAGGTTTTTTACGAGCATTCGACGATGTAGTCGTCCGATGTCAACGAAAGTAGAAATACCATTGATTTCCCGAGTCTCGATGCCGACCGGATTTGACAGTTGGTTCTGACACGACTGGTGTTCCGTTGCGGATGTCGAATTCAGCACAGAAACTGCGAGGTCAACATGATCGCCAAAACGAAGGAATCGCTGATTACCGAGGGGTCCGACCGTGGTGATCAAGCGACATCGGACGCACAACGGCCCCCGGCTGCCAGCGTTTCGTTTGCCGAAACGGCCTTGCGGCTTGGTGGTAAAAGCGATGAAGAAGTCCGACGGATCGGGGCTATCGACAGGGCTGACGACCGTGTTGAATCTCTGTTTCAACGACAACATCAGACGTCAAACAGTCCGATCCACAGGGCTGTGTGGGGTGCGAGTGTTCCCGTTGACGAATTCATCGCTTCAGCCCCTCCGCCGTTGCCGCGTTCCGAACGCGTCATGCGGGATTCGCTACAGATCATCGAAGTGCATCTTTACAACCGGTCGTTGTACGATCATCAAGGAAAAATTCAGGAAACGGTGCTTCACGACTTGGGTCGGGCTGGTTATTGGGGACTGCTCGTCGATCAGGAGTACGGCGGTACCGGTGCGACCTTTTCACAATTCGCAACATTCCTCACGACCGTAGCTCAATACGATCCGACAATCGCCGGATTGGCTTCCGTTCACGGTTGCATCGGCGCGGTTGATCCGCTTCAAACTTTCGGGTCGACGGAACAAAAACAGCGGTTCCTTCCGGCACTTGCCAGCGGCGAGAGGTTATCTGCGTTCGCCTTGACCGAACCGTGTGCGGGTTCAGATTTAACGGCGCTTCGAACGATCGCCGTCAAAGACGGGCCGACATACCGCGTTACCGGCGAGAAACTGTTTATTACAAATGTGGCACCAGGGCGCACAATCGGGCTGGTTTGTCTGATCGATGACAAGCCCGCTGTTTTGATTGTCGATCTTCCCGATCACGAGAGCGAATCGTTTCAATTGAAAAACTATGGCCTGCATGCCTTGAAACACGCACACAACAGGGGAATCATTTTCAAGGATTGTCGTGTGCCTGTCAGTAATCTGCTCGATCCACAGGATGGGGACGGATTGAGTATCGCCTATCACGGCTTGAACCGTGGAAGGGTCGCATTGTGCGCGAATTCAGCCGGAACAATGCGGTTAATGCTTGCCAATATGATTCCGTGGAGCGGCTTTCGAAAAACGTATGGACAGCAGATCGGAACGCGGGAACTCGTTCTGCGCCGACTCGGACACCTTGCCGGCCTGATCGTCGCCTGCGATGCGCTGACCCGATGGACGGCCTGCCTGCTCGACAACGGCTATCGTGGTGAAATGGAATGTATCATCGCGAAAGTCTTCGGCAGCGAATCGCTCAAGGAGGCTGCAATCGAACTGTTCATGAAATCGCACGGCGGAAGATCGTTTTTGCATGGCCATCTGTTCGGGGATAACGTTCATGAATTTCTGGCACCGTGTATCTATGAGGGCGAAGGCGAAATGCTGGGAATGGCGTTTTTCAAGTCGCTCGTCAAACGTCACGGCCGCGAATACTTCGAACCGATTGGAATGGCGCTGTCCAGACAAGGGATTTCGAAACCGAATCTCGCCAATCCAGCGCATTTGTGGGCGTTGAAAGGTCCGCTGATGAACTACGGAAAGTGGTTTTTCGGTCGTGAACTGCATCGCGCTCACTACGAGTTGCCAAAAATGCCGCAACAGTTGCACGAGCACGCCTGTTTCGCCGCCGCATGGCTGCAAAACAGTGCTCTGAAAATAAGCGGCATCATGCGGAAATTTCAGCTTGGACTGGCCGATCGACAGTGCCGAATGGCGGAGGCGTCGTCTCAAGTCCAACTCGCAACAGTCATCCTTTGCACGAGTCTTTACGCAAGTGGGCAGTCAGACGACGTTGTCAGGGACGCTGCTGACACGATTTGCCATGAACTTCGACGACGGCTTGAAGGTGGCTTGCCGACGGATCGCTATTTCAAACGCGTTACGAAATTGGGTGAAGCGGTGTTTGAAGGGCGTTTTCCTGACATCGACGACACACCGCGTGCGGCACTGTTGATGCCCTATCTGAATCAGTGATGGATCGGACGGGCTCATCTGTTTTGGCAATCGTTCACCAATGAAATTGCCCCTGCCTGACCGATCGCGGACAAGCAGGGGCTGGTCATTCGACATCATTCTATTCGGCGGCTTTTAACACGATGAATCTGGAGTTCTGACCGTCAGACACGAGCAGCAATAGCGATTTGCCATCTTTTTCTTTACCGATCATGTCGTTGAATTCGTCCGAATTACGAATTTTGTGACGATTGACCTGTTGGACAAGCATCCCGGGTTCCAGCCCGGCGTCACTTGCCGCCGAACCGGGTGTCACTTCGGAAATCACGACACCCGAGTCTGGAGCGTAACCAAACTTTTTGGCGAGTTCTCCCGTGAGCGGTTGTACAGAGAATCCCCAAGGACTCGACGATTTGGGATTTTCCGAAGCTGCTGCTGAGACACCGTTTTCAGGAAGCTTGTCGAGGGTTGCCGAGACCGCGACCCGTTGACCGTCCCGGACCACCGTCAAATCGACCTTTGAACCAGGTGATTTCATCGCGATTGCATTTCGGAACGCAGCCGCTTCTTCGATCTTTTTGCCGTCGAGTTCGACGATAATGTCGGCCTGTTTCAGTCCTGCCTTTTCGCCAGGTGCACCACGCTGCACTTCACCAACGAGGACTCCTCGCGAATCTTTCATTCCGAATTGCTCGGCAAGATCCTGTGTCAGACCCTGGATTCGTACGCCAAGGAACCCGCGGACGACCGAACCATGTTCAACGATCTGGTCGTATACTTGTTTCGCCATCTCGATCGGGATTGCAAACCCGAGACCAACCGATCCGCCGTTCTTACTGACGATTGCGGTGTTGATCCCGACCGCTTCACCTCGCAGATTGACAAGCGGACCTCCCGAGTTGCCGGGATTGATCGCGGCATCTGTCTGGATGAAGTTTTCATAGTTCGTTATCCCGACACTGTTGCGACCGACCGCACTGACGATCCCTGCCGTCAGTGTTTGTGTCAGGCCGTAGGGTGCTCCTGACGCCAGAACCCATTCACCGACTTCCGTCGCTGTCGAGTCCCCCATGGGCAGGATCGTCAGATTCTTCGCATCGACCTTGATGACGGCAACGTCGCTTTGGGAATCGCTACCGACGACTTTTGCCGTCATTTCCCGCCCGTCATTGAATCGAACGGTCACTTTGCTCGAATCGCCGACGACGTGATGGTTCGTCAGAATGTAACCGTCTGCCGACACGATGAAGCCGGAACCTTGTCCAACCACGGCGTGATTTCGCTGCGGACTGTGTCGTTGCTTCAGGCCATCAGGAATCCGATCACCAAAAAATCGTTTCAACATTTCGTCAGCCGACGAGTCGTCGGAAGGCTGCCCTGTTATCGAACTATCGCCAGCGACTTTCTTCTCGACCCGCAGTGACACGACAGCCGGCGAGATCTTTTTGGCGATCGACGAAAACGCCCGTCCTGATTGTTCAAGGTTCCGGATTGCCTTTTCCGACTCGACCGAACTCGGTACGGTTGTTGGCGGCGGGGCTGAAAATGCCAGGTATCCGGCGCTGCCGAACATTATGATCGATGCGACAGCAATTCGACTTGCGATTGACTTTTTCACGTTTTCAGACTGTTTTGCATTCATCATCAGCTCTCCTGGGGGTCAGCGTGTTCGAGCATCGTTTCAACGCGATGCGAAAGGCACGACTGAAGAACGCAATTTCGGTGCCAAATCCAAATCGGGATCTGCGACTTGCATGTTGGTCGTTGAAACTGTTTGCGAGTCCGATTGGTTCAGCGCATCAGAGCGTCTGAACGAGACTGTGTGGGCGGCACATCGCAAGGAAACGGGCCGTTCATGCAATAAACAGGGTTGAATCAACGAGCGTCGTTGAACCTGATACTTCCGGTCATGGCGACCGGATGACAACCGGTCACTTTCGCCGGACGGGCGCGTCGATGGGCAACGCCGTGAAGGTTTTTTTCAAATCGTTTTTTTGTGGAAACCGGCGAGCCGAGCGGCGTAAGCCCTCGGA
>JANXOO010001360.1 GCA_025353525.1 Schlesneria sp.
CGTGCCACAAATACCGGTCTTCAGCGTATTCGTCATAATACAAAAGATGCGTGATACGGGTCGAAAACGAATAGCCGCCGATGTCGCCAAAATCGGTGCCGAATCGCGAATCGCCCAGGGGAGCATTGTTAAATCCTCCCGTGCGGAAAACGCTATAAGCCCAATGCGTCCGATCATCGTCGGTACCATTCGAAGCCATGATCCCGACGCGGCGAAACGGGACAAAAGCAAGAAAAGGCAACGACCGTTCGAGGAACGCCAGGTTCCGAAAACCGCTCATCGCATCGACGCTGAACGGTTGAAGGAACTGACCTGCGCGGACTTCGCCAAGAAAGGGCAGGTTTCCCTGTTCGACGTAGTTGTCAAAAAAGCTGGGGCGACCTGCCGTCGCAAAATCGACTTCGAGCTGATAGGTGGTGAATTCCGCGACTTTGCCATTGAACGCAAGTCGTGCACGCCGAAACCCGGTACCATCCTGAGCGTCGCCAACCGTTTTGATGTTTTTCTGACTCTGTGAATAGTAGGCTGTATCGAGTTGCAAGAACCCCGTGATCTTGTGCGTCGGAAATTCTCCGGCCTTCTTCGCGTCGACTTCTTCGCGCTTTTTCAACTGCTTTTCGACATCGGCCAGCCGTTTGGAAAAATCGGCGGAAAGGCTGGCTGGCGATTTGGGATCAGCATTGAGGTAATTCGATAACTCCACTCGGTCCCGAGTCGCCTCCAGCAACTCATCTTCCGAAATCGGACCATTTTGAACGGTTGAATTCGTTTCCACGCGAAGCCGGTCGGCGAATTCCGCCGCAAGGGACTCGCCTTGGAACGATGCTGGTTCGACGCTATCGAAAATCGAAACCTGGTCAGAAATGTCCTGACCGTAACTTGCAGGGATCGACCCCTGTAAACAGATGGCGACGATCATGGCAACAAGGACTTTGTAAAGCCGCCTCGATGGTGGCAACGGCGAAATGCAAGTTTCGTCTTTGCGAGCAGAAGCAGTGACTGAAACGCATTGTCGCGCAATCAGACTTCCTGACGACCCTTCACGACTGATTCGAGGCGGAATGTACCGTTTCACAAATTTCCTGGCAGTTAGTCGC
>JANXOO010001132.1 GCA_025353525.1 Schlesneria sp.
ACATCCGACCTAACTCCAATGCCACTAAGGAATGACACCGCAGACAACGCTCGAATCTTTTTGATAAACATGCAAGAATTGTGGGTAATACAAAGGGCGTCAGCCCACGGGTTCTTCGGACCTCTTGTAAATTGCGGGTCAGAGCAGCAAATCCCCAACGACATCGCCGTGAACGTTCGTTAACCGGCGTTCGATTCCATTGTGGTAATACGTCAGTCGCTGGTGATCGACGCCGAGCAGGTGCAACACTGTCGCGTGCAAGTCGGGCCAGGTCACGGGTTTGTCGACTGCTTTCCAGCCGATTTCGTCCGTCGCACCGTAACTGATGCCGCGCCGCAGTCCTCCGCCGGCCATCCAGACGCTGAACCCGTACATATTGTGATCGCGACCGCCGCCCAGGACATTGGCTTCGGACTGCGCGAACGGAGTACGACCAAACTCGGTGGTGAACAATACCAGCGTGTCGTCGAGCATCCCGCGCTGACGCAAATCGCGCAGCAGCGCGGCAACAGGTTGATCGACGCGCAGAGCTTCCTGACTATGGTTCTCTTTAACGCTTTCGTGGCCGTCCCAATTGATGCGAGGCGAACCGAACGAACCCCCCGCAAACAATTGCACAAACCGCACCCCCTGCTCAAGCAGCCTGCGAGCCAGCAGGCAACTGCGACCGAAGTCGGCCGTTTCCAGCCGGTCCATGCCATAGTCCGATTGGGTGGCAGCCGTCTCGCCCGTCAAATCAGTCACGCGCGGAACGGACAACTGCATCTTTGCCGCCAGTTCATAGCTTTTGATTCTGGCCGTCAGGTCACTCTCGGGCCTCGATCCCTGATGATGCCGATTGATCGCGGCGATGAACTCACGGGTTTCCCGTTCACCTTCGGCATCGAACGAACTCCGCCCGCTCGGGCCTTGGGCAGGCTGATTTGAACTGGCAGTCGATTGATCTCGTCCCGGCGACTGGCCTGGAAACAGATCGTCGATCGGCGGACCTTTCGAGCGAAAGGCGACCCCCTGGTAGCGTGCCGGGAGAAATCCGTTCGACCAATTGATCGTCCCGCCAGCGGGCAACCCGCGCGGATCAGGCAGCACAACATACGCAGGAAGTTCGTCTGTCTCGCAACCCAGCCCGTAAGACATCCACGAGCCGAGTACCGGAAAACCGTTCAGCCGAAACCCTGTATTGGCTTGAAATGTTGCCGGAGTATGGTTGGCTGAATCCGCAACCATCGAACGAACGACGGTCAATTCATCAGCCACTTCCGCGAGATGCGGAAACAGATCCGAGACCCACAATCCGCTGTCGCCCCGTTGCCGAAATTCCCAGTCGTTTTTCCTGAGCAGCCCGATCTTGCCGAAAAAAGTTTCCGGCTTTTCCGATGCGGGAAGCGATTGTCCGTGGTATTTCGCCAGTGCAGGCTTGTAATCGAATGAATCGAGATGACTCATTCCCCCGCACATATAGAGATGGATCACTCGTTTGCATTTTGCAGCCAGATGCGGCGGCGGATCGGCGGCTTCACCCGCGACTGTTTCCGCGATCGACGAATTGCGTTGCGACAGCAGATGCCAGATGGCCGTTGACGTGAGACCGTGAGTTGACCACGAGAGAAAATCGCGTCTCGGTATCGTCATTGGTGCCACTTTAATCGCCTTACCTGATTCTTCGTCCCGATGTCGTCATCGTTCCAGCTACCTGGCATTCGTAATCGCACTGACTTTAAGTTCCTGGTCGCGTCCTTTTTGTTCCAGACGGACAACAAGCCTCGAACTGCCAGGTGGCCCAAAGCTCCAGACTTCGGTGACCCCTTTTGCGGTGATTGCTCGAGCCAATGAACCGGGTTGACCCATAAAATTTCGAAGTTCTTTAGTCGTCATTCCGATTGCGATTTTTGTCGGGGACTGAGGCACTGCCGTCGGGACACCCGGTTTTTCGGCAGCCGATTTCAGCCAGCGACCATTCCGCCACTGGTAGCCAAGTGCAGCCAGCCGTGTTTTGATTTCTTCAAACGTCGGGTCAATTTTGTAGGCATCGGACAGGTATTCGACGGCGACCGGTTCGTTGTTCAGAAGTGAGAAGTATTCGTCGGCCAACTGGACCATGCCGATCACTCCGTCCCCTTTCAATCGCAATTCGTGGCCCCTGATCCACTTCAGCAAGGCCAGTTTTGCTGTCTCATCCTGTTTTCGGTCCCGATAGGACGAAGCCAGCTTTTCGATCTCGGCACGCGTTAAGGCATCGATATTGGACAGGCGATATTCCATGCACAAAACCCGGTGTTTTTCCGCCAGTGTCGATTCTTCGGGAATTGTTGCTTCGATCCGGTCAGCGACCATGTCACCGTCACGTCCGTCGTCCGACGCGTCGTGCAGCAAACGGGTTCTCATAACAAGTATGAAGAACAACCGGTGCAACTGGACTCGCAACTCGTCGCTTGCCTTGCGATACGCCCCCACCGGATCCTGCTCGTACGCTTCCTGAAGGTCGCGTGGCATATTTTTGAATTGATCCTGGGTCCCCGTCAGATGATCTGACAGGCTGGACGCGAACTTTTGCCAGTCGCTCACATCAGGCGACGCAGACTTTCGCAGCGTTTGCCACTGCACATGAAGCCCCTCGTGGACAAGTTCGATTTGGCGGCGATTCGACAACTTGTAATGGTCGACTTTTTTGGCGAGCGAAAACCGGCCTTCTGCGTCTGTGGGCTTCAGAGATTCGTATTCGATCTCGATCGATTTGGAATACGCCGTGTTTGCTTTCTTCATCAATTCTGCGTCGTCGTAGAAGCGGCTGAGTTTTGCAACCCGATCCCCGAGTTCTGTCCAGTCTTCGGGGGTGGCTCGCTTGAATTTCGAGGTCAGTTCCGAGACGCTGGAATCGAATTGCTCTGCGTATCCACGTATGGCCTTCACGTCTTCGACTTCGAATTCCTGGCGGGCTCCGACTTTTTTGAAATACCCCGTCACTTCGACGGTGTGCTTTGCGTTGATCGTGCGGAGTTTGGCGCTATCGACGTTGAATTTGAGGTCGCACCGCAGCAGCCTGAAACTGCCACCGCTCTGACTGCTTCCTTGCGCCCCCATGCGCCCTTCGACGCGGATTCGGATCGGCGGATCGACGTATTTGTCCCACGGCTTGTTATCGTTCAGCGTTTGTACAGACCAGGCATCTGCTGCGGTCACAATTCGCCCGAAGGCTTCAATGGCGATCACAACAAGGCAAACCAGCAGGCTGCGGTACTTCGGCATGTCGCTCCGTTTCAGCATTGCTTTACGTCCCCGGCAGTGAAAAATATTCTGAAAAACGGGAACCCCGGCGCGCCGGGGGTCTTCCTGGTGCGTGTCCCCTTTTTTCAGCGACCGGCATTTCCATTCCTGCCGGACGACTTCGCCCCCACTTCGTCAAGATCGTCCGGATTCAACACCGCGATCCAGGGCAAATGGCGGTAATCGTCATTATAGTCGAGTCCATAGCCGACGACGAACGTATCGGGGATTTGAAAGCCGTGATAATCCGGGATGATCCCGACTTCGCTCCGCCCCTGCTTCCACAGCAAAACTGCCGTACAAACGCTGGCCGGATTTCGCCCGTTCAATTCATCCAGCAGCCTGACCATCGTTCGACCTGTATCGAAGATGTCATCGACCAGCAGCACGTCGCGTCCTTCGATCGCGGGCATCAGGTCAGTCCCGATCGTCAACTGGCCTGGAACGGTCGTCTCGCCTCGATAACTTGAAGCGCGGATGAATCCGATCTGGTGCGGAGTGTCGATCGCCCGAATCAGATCGGCGACAAGAACCACACTGCCATTCAGGACCCCCAAAACCGTCAACGGTCTGCCGCGATAGACATCAGCGATCGTTCGTCCCAACTGAGCGACGCGTTCGGCAATGGCCATTTCGGAGAGTAACGTTTTCATTTTTCCGGTTTGCCACTCAATTCAATCGCCACGACGTTTGCCAAAAGAGATCGCGCCTTCGTACAAACCAATGTATCCTTCGCACACCATTGAAGATAGCAGGACAGGTTCATGAGTTGGTCGAATACAGTCATCGCAGGAAAGTCGGCGGAAGTTTTTGTCCCCTCGTCCTCGATTGGTCCCGTCGGAATCGTTCTGTTCCTGCACGGATATGACGGAGTCACGCTGAAGGGCAACGAAACCTACGAGCGGGAATTGACCCGGCACAATCTGATCGCGATCTGCCCGTCCGGGCCTCACTGCTGGTGGACGGATGCCATCTATGGTCCGTTCGACGAAGAACAGAGTCCCGTCGGGTTTCTCGCCGAAAATATTCCCGCTTATTGCCTCGAGCAATGGCAGATCGCTCCGCCCAGGATTGCCGTGTGCGGGGTCGAGATGGGCGGGCAGGGTGCGTTGCAACTGGCATATCGTCATGCGAGACAATTTCCTGTCGTAGTAGCAATTTCTCCCAAAGTCGATTTCGAGACGTGGTGGGGACACGGGACATCGCTCGACACGATTTTTGACGATCAGGAAGCCGCACGACAGCGAACGGCGATACTGCACTTGCACCCGCTGAACTATCCGAAACATCAATACCTGCTGTGCGACCCAAACGATGTCTACTGTTTTGACGGAGTTCTGATGCTGGCGAGTAAACTGTCGTCCTCGGGTGTTCCATTCGAGCAGGAACTGAATGCAACTCACGGCGGGTTCGGCTGGACTTATGCGAATGCCATGGCTCAGCGCGCGATCGAGTACATCGCAATGAAAATTCAGTAAAAGGAACGAAAATGTCGACTGCACTTGTCGCCGTGTTACTGTCCCGCGTGTTGGCCGCCGCCGATCCCTCGCCGATGATCACAATCGAAGGTGCGCAATTGACGCTGATCGAGCACGCCGAAATCCCCGCCCGCGAATCGGGCGTGCTGAACGAGATTTTTGTTGCCGAAGGGGGAACCGTTGAGGCCGACACGCCACTCGGGTTGATCGATGACGAGGACGCGAAACTGGTCCGGCAGCGGGCGGAGACCGAATTGGCTTTGGCCAAGGGAATCGCCGAGAACGATCTTCGGATCCGGTTCGCAAAAAAGTCACTGGAAGTGGCTCGAGCAGAGCTGAAGCGGTCTGTCGAATCGGTCGAGAAGTTCCCGAAGAGTGTTTCGCAAACGGAACTCGACCGCCTGAAGCTTCTGGCCGACAAAGCAGAACTCGATGTCGATCAGGCGGAGGTCGAGGTGTCTCAGGCCAGGTTGACGATGCAATTGAAAAAGCACGACCTCGAACGCGCCACCCTGCAACTGAATCGCCGCACGATCAGGGCACCATTCGCCGGCACGGTGGTGCAATGGAAGCGACAGCGCGGTGAATGGGTGGACGCCAGCACACCCGTCGTTCGAGTGATCCGGTTAAATCGGCTGCGAGCGGAAGGATTCATGAACGTAAAGAATGCCCCGTCCAGGCTCGTCGGACGGACCGTCACGTTCGGGATTGACGGAACAAAGCACAAAGGGACTTTGACGTTCGTGAACCCGGAAATCGACCCGGTCAATCAGCAAGTTCGAATCCGGGCCGAAATCGAAAACAGCGAACTGTCGCTCCGGCCAGGACAAACCGGAACGCTCGTCGTGGAATCGCGTTGATTCTTGTTGTGGAGTCGCCTTCATAGTCGACATCGTGCGGCAAAGTCCGCTTCGCAGTGTCCCAGGCGGGATTGTTGTCGCCTTACAGTCAACGCGGTGAAGCATTTTTCGCGAGGACAAAACAGCGGTTTCGATTCGAACATCTTTGTCCGGGAGGTGACTACATTGATCAGCCGGTCGGTTGAGCGTCTTCAGGACACCTCTGGTACACATTGAGAATATACTCCCCGATCCTGAAGACGATTTACATACCACGGCGGCACATATGCTTTCGCGGAAGCGGAATAATTGAGTTCGGCTTTAATTTTAATTAGCATTCGGCATTCGTGCCGGGTGCCGACATTCATTTGTGCTTTGATTCACGGACGGCTGGCATTTCGGCTAGCGTGAACAGTACAACTTCTTCGCCCGATGTTGTGCTGATATCGTGGTGCAAGCTCAATACGCTGACGCCGGTCGCCTCTTCAACCATTTTTTCCATCAACGGACGGGCGAGCTCAATTAACTGAGTTCGAACTTGTTTGAGCAAATCTCGCCCCTTTTCAGGGATTGCGGTCTTGACGAGTTGTTGTTCAGCCGCCGTCAGTACGCCATGAAGGCGGACGACAAGCAGATCCCCTGGCAAATAAGTCTGGATGTCCTTCGGACCGCGGCCCATATATTCCTGTTCGAAGCGAGCAATTCCTTTGCTGATTGCCGCTTCGATTTATCCCTGCGTTTTCATCACTCGTTTCCATTGACTTCGGAATGGCGGTTCGTCGAAAAATTAATACTGTAGAAAGGCGGACTTAAAACGTGCTGTTTCCCGAAAATAATG
>JANXOO010001145.1 GCA_025353525.1 Schlesneria sp.
GCGATCAGGACGTGTTGAGAGGTTCCTTTACCCAGTTTCAGGTATTGCAACTTTGTGGCGCCCGCTCGCCCGACCGGGATGTCGATCCCATGACGGCTGTCACTGGCCCAGAACTGATCTTCCGTTGGTGCCACACGTTCGAACGGAACTTCAACGCGATGAACATCGCGTGAATGCTTTCCGGCCATGCGGACAATTGTTCCGAACTCATCCGGATTCGGCGGTTCATCCAGCACCAGTGGCCACTCGGTCAATTCGGGATCTTCAAGCTGAAATCCGTGATCGGTCCACTGCATGACTGTGGCGTGCTTCTCAAGGTCGCCTGGTGCAAACCCGCGAGGAACTTCTTGAGATGTGTCGAAGCTCAGCAACATGTAAACGCCGCAGCGGCTTCCTCCTTCGGCAATGCTGATCAATCGTCGCAGCGCAACATCAGTAAAGTTCACCGGGAAATTCGCAACGACGAGGACGCGGTAGGGTTCGGCGACTTCACCCGCAAAATGGTTGTATTCGTCGATCGTGGCGAATTCGTTCCGAAGATACGTTTGCAGCACCGTTTCCATGTGCTCGGTCAAATCGGCCAGTCGTTTTTCGATGTGCGATGGCTCGGTCCAGATCCGGCTCGAAACAAGCAATTCGTCGTAGTCCGCCAGGTGCATAAACGCAGCGAAATTGGCACCCAGGCCAACGGGGTCAAGGATCGTGAAACGGACTTTTCCGGGCGGCAATGATGTCAAAAAACGGAGCATCGTGGACTGAAGTGTTTTTGTCGCAGCATCACGACCGGGTCCCGTTGCCTTCAATACGAGCGACGGTCGTTCCCGAAGCGGTAAAAGGATCGGCACATCAAAACGTTGCCTTGAGACATTCAATTTGGGGTTCGTCGGCAGCCCCCCTTCGATCCCGTCGAGATCCGCTTTGATTCGACCGAGGCTGAGGACAGGTGGCGAGACTTCGGGAAACGGCAAGTCATCGCGAGCCACTGCGTTCCATGCGGGGCATATTGAGGTCGCCACGTCGCACATGGAATCGGATTGATTGCCGAGAGCTGCAATATCAGATTGCCATGCCCGAATCAGGTCGATCCAGGCTTGCTGGTAGTTTTTGCGGTTGTCAGCCATGCGGGAATCGAATTCCGATTGCAATCGCCGGAAATCGGTGTCACGGCGAAAGACCAGACTGTCGGAATTACTCTGAAATCCTGATTCGATCGAATTCCCGTCAATCACTCTTTGCTTTTCGAGTTCGTTCAGACGAGCCGGGAACCTCGCGTGGGCGCGTTGAAGATCGATAATATTGTTGCGCCGCGCATCAGCGAGCCGGGTCTGCATTTTGCTCTCGGCACCGGACAGGGCTGATTCCCGCCGTTTGACTCGCTGTTCGTGCAGGTGCGAACACTCTGCTTCGAGCATATTCAGTTCGGTCTTCGAGATTTTGTCCCAGTCAGAAAAGGCAAAGTTTGCGTTCGTCCGATGCTGCAACAGTGCCTCGTAGTCGGGCCATGTTCGACTTGACGCGAACAAATGCAGAAAGAACATACCCAGCAAACTGATCGCGGCACTGATTCCTGAAGCGATATAGATCCAGTCACGATCGGTGGACTTCAGCTTTAATTGAAGCAGAGCCGGGTCAACCAGTCCCCAAACGAGTCCGAATAAACCTGCGGTCACTATC
>JANXOO010001149.1 GCA_025353525.1 Schlesneria sp.
GCCCTGACTTGAAAGAATCGGCATCAATGGTTCGTCGATTCAATCCAATTGTCAAAGGGGGCCTGAAGATTACGGGTGGATGTCGAATCGACATCGTAGACTTCGATCCGATTCATTACGACACCAGCAATACTCCCGCTCTGTTTGGTCTGGGTCAAATTGACCGGATCAGTTCCGTGGCAATTCGCACAGGCGCTTTCCAGCGTTCCATCGATACCGCCTCGAAAGAATTCGACCTTAATTTCAAGGGGACGCCGTCGGGTCGGGTTCGTATTCTGCCTGATGGACGGATTGGAAAATTCGGCTGGAAGGCACAATTCGCAACGCTCAAGGAATTCGTTGCTGCGGCATGTGCCGGGGAACTCGGTCTGTCGAATCCGATGAAGAAGCAACACGTGCCGCAAGAATACCGCGAAGACAAAGACGCCAAACTCGATATGACCCGTCAGCAGTTCACAGCATTGGTCTCGTATGTGGATAGCATTCCCGCACCGCGTCGCGACATTCCGGCTGATTCCGCAGCGCGACAAACTGTCGAACGGGGTGAAAAACTGTTCACATCGGTCGGGTGTGCCGACTGCCACGTCCCGAATGTCGGCGGAGTAAACGGCGTCTACAGCGATTTCAGTTTGCACAGTCTGACAGACGATCAAAGCAATGGTTACCTTAAGGAAACCGATGTCCCGCTTCCAAAAAATCATCCCGCACTCGACGAATGGAAGACTCCGCCACTGTGGGGGGTTGCCGACTCCGCTCCCTATTTCCACGATGGTGGTTCACCCGATCTTTACAACGCAATCGATCGTCATGCCGGCTCCGGTCGGCACGTTCGAAAACGTTACAACGAACTTCCGCACGTTGATCGCGAAGCACTCGTCTCGTTCCTGAAGTCGCTACGAGCACCAATCGACCAGGGCGGCAGACAAATTACCGAGTGACGATCGCGCACTGTCAGCCTGAAAGTAGTCGCAATTTTCGTCTCCAGCACCAAATGGTCCTTGAGCTTAAAGCGAAGGAAAAAGCCGGTCGGCAAACCGACCGGTGAGTCTTTTCAACCACAAAGGTGCTATCACACATTCGTTGCGATGGCACCTTCTTTCAATCGCAAATACGTTTGGCAGTTCGGGCATCGCGATACGGGTTCCGCCCGCAGCCGAACCAGATGCGTCGTCGTGGGAAGGGTCGACAGTTCGTCGGCTCGCGGCTTCAGGTGCTGAAAGTAGAAACCTGAGAACCGCCGAAGTTCCGCGGCCAACGATTTGGAATCCCGCGTGACAGGAAAACTCGTTCGTCCCCCCGTTCCGGTGATAACAATCTCGTGGTCGCTTTTGACGGTGACATCCGGTAACGACGAATAGGCGGTATCGCGAAATTTGAATGTCAGAACTCCGAGCCGAATAGTGTCGTCCGCCGTTTTTGCAAGCGATTGTGCCAAGAGTGTCGGATAGTCTCGCAGTGGCTTGCGAAGCCCGCGCGACAGCAGTTCGGGAACAACGGTCAGACCGGCGGGAACTCGACCATTTTGCTCGAATTCGAGCAACGCAAAAATGTGGCTCAATGTCTGAAGCGGACTCGGTACAGCGTGTAGCAGCGTCGCGACAGTGGCCGATAACTTTGACAATGCAACCAGATCGGCGGGAACCAGGCCTGCCGCAATCGACTCCGTCGCAAGACTCCAAAGCAGTGCAATCGCCTCATCCCGAAACGGGGTCGCAAGCGCCGCACCGCGTTCGGTGGCGTCATCAAGCGTCCTTAACGGGACCATTCCGCGCATGACGCAGCGGAGCAGACTTTTCATCAAATCCTCGCGCGCGTCGTGGTGGTTGCCGAGCGTTCGCGCATCAACAAGTCGCAAATGAAGCAATTCGCCGAGTTGTCCAAGCGGAAACAATCCGTTGACTGCCATGTCCATTGCTTCGGAGGTCACCTGATTCAGGATCATTTCGCGAAGGACGGGGCTTCCCCGCGAACAACTTGCACGAGCCAGACTGGAAACAAACCCCGCGTTCCTTAATCCACCCGGTGATTCTTCATGGTCGAGCATCGCAGGAACCACGAATTTCCACGCGGCGTCGACCGGCTCGATGGGGTGAGGCCAATACAGCGCCTCCACAGCAATCACACCTGCGATTCCAGCGTAGAAGAACCACAAGGCAGCGGGACTGGCTGCAGCCAGTCCTTGAAAGGCCATCAGCAAACACAAAACTGACGGAATCAGAAATACAACGGCGACAACAAAGACCAAGCCGCGTTTAGAGAGAGTCCACGATGGCGTCGGACCATTCCATGGCTCAATTTCAACGCCGCGCCAAATGCCATGAAGACTTGTCCGCTTCAGAGAAATCGCCGTCGAATGCAGGTTACCCTGTGCGTCGATCCACAAATCGCTCTCCGGCACGTCGTCGGTTGAAATTGATTCCCAACACACAGGGCAAAGAGACTGCGACGTCAACCTGGCGGCGTCGAGCAATTCGCTGCGATAAAACGGAGGAGCAATTCCTCGGCGCAATGATTCTCGCAACAGTCGCTGTCTGCCCGATTCCGGCGAGGCCAGCGCTGCCATTCGTTCAGCGCTATCGAGCAGGTCGGAACGCGGATTTTCGGTATAAAGATCGAGGCATTCCATCGCGACCGACCATGGCTGGCGGGCTCGGCGACCAACAAGCACCAATCCGTGCTCATCGCGTACGTGCTCAGCCAATTCGGGAGGTGTCAGACTGACATCGCATCGCGAACAGCGAATTCGAATGCGCGACTCCAGTTCATCGCAGACCGAGTCGAGAATCGCCGACTGGCCGACCCACTGCTTTAGCGAACGCAACGTCTCGACACCGTCCAGCTTGTCATTCGCTCGTGAGGCGAGTTTCATCAAGCCGATTCGGCACACGTCCGGCGGTGTTCGAGGAAACCTGAGTAGCGCGATGGCTACTTGCTGACACAGTGCGAACGGAAATACGGTTTGCCCCAATTGTGCGGCAACAGAACGAGAAAGATCGTCGCCCGATTTGCCGTCCGAGTTCGCAAAAAGTGATAATCCGGCGACCGTACAACGGATGTCTCCGTCGTTCAAAAGCCGGGTCGCCAAAACACCCGCCAGGGGCAACTTTCCCATGGCGACTCCAAACGACGTGGCACAGG
>JANXOO010001207.1 GCA_025353525.1 Schlesneria sp.
GAAGGTGCCAATCGGTTTCGCGTTCGAACATACGTGCCGTGCGGAGCAATCGTTCTTCTTCAAAGGGCGGGGCCAGGAGTTGAAATCCGATTGGCAGATTGCCCGATGTCAATCCGCACGGGATCGAGATGCCCGGGATTCCCGCCAAATTGGCGCTGATCGTATAGATGTCCGAGAGATACATTGAAAGAGGGTCGCTCGATTTCTCTCCGATTTTGAAGGCTGGTGTCGGAGTGACGGGGCCCGCAATGACATCGACATCCTGAAATGCGCGATCAAAGTCGGTGCGAATCAGACGCCGCACTTGCAATGCTTTCGTGTAGTACTTGTCCGCATAGCCGGTTGAGAGCGAAAAGACACCCAGCATGATCCGTCGCTTCACTTCGTCTCCAAACCCCTCCCCGCGACTCGCCTCGTACATGTCCACCAGGCTGTTCCCGAATTCTTCGGCGCGATGGCCGTAATGAACTCCGTCATATCGAGCGAGATTACTTGACGCTTCCGAGGTGGCAACCAGGTAATACGTCGCAATGGCGAATCTGGAATGCGGCAGATGAATATCTTTGAGTTTGGCTCCGAGGGATTGATAGACTGCCAGCGCATTCCGAACGGCTCGCTCGATTTCGGAATCCAGTCCCTCGGCGAAGTGCTCGACGGGAACTCCGATCCGCAATCCGGCGAGCGGCTGGTCGAACGATTTGCTGAACGCAGGAACCGGTTGCCGAACACTGGTTGAATCCCGCAGGTCGTGCCCGGAAACTGTTTCCAGGAGTGAGGCGACGCCTTGAACGTCGGTGGCAAACGGACCGATTTGATCGAGTGAACTGGCGTAGGCGACAAGTCCATACCGTGATATTCGACCATATGTCGGTTTCATGCCGACAATTCCACACAGAGCTGCCGGCTGCCGAACCGAGCCGCCGGTATCGCTTCCCAGTGCGAGTGGGGACATTCGAGCCGCGACGGCAGCAGCAGATCCGCTGCTCGATCCACCGGGGATGCGTTCGGTATCCCAGGGATTGCGAGTGGGACCATAAGCCGAGTTTTCGCCCGATGATCCCATCGCGAACTCGTCCATGTTCGTTTTACCGATCAGGACGGCATCGGCACTGCGAAGTTGCGAAATCGCGTGCGCGTCGTAAGGCGGAATGTATTTCTTCAGCATACGGCTGCCGCATGTCGTGGGCTGGCCCTTTGTACACAACACGTCCTTGATGGCGACGGGAATTCCCGCCAGAATTCCCATGGGATGCCCGGCCGCCCGTTTTTGATCGATCCCGGTTGCCTGCCGGATCGCATCGTCCTCATCGACATACAAAAAAGCGTGAATCGACTCGTCACATAGCCGGATTGCATCGAGACAGGCTCGCGTCACTTCGACGCAAGAGACATCCTTCGAACTCAATCGACCGAGCAGTTCTGCGAACGTCAATTCCGTCAAAGGGGACACCACGAGTCGACTCTCCCAGGATCACACCGCGACCGGACAACGACGGGAACGAATGAATAGGTATCCGGATAAAAACGAAAAAGCACGATCAAGACCAACGCCTCGTCGTGCTTCGGGAAATCCGGTACGAACTGTCCCGATTACTTTTTGGACTGTTCGGCCTTGATCGCCGAAACGCGTTCGTCCACGTTGTAAAAGGGGCTCAGTCGGCGAACTTTGGCAGCAATGACAACCTTGTCTGCCTGGGCAGTCGCCTTCATGTACTTGACAATCAGCTTTTGAATTTTCACTTTGCGGTGGCGTCGGCGGGCGATCTCGCGATCTCGTTCAATTCGTGGCATATTTCAGTGTCTTCTTCGGAACGGGATTTACTTGAAATCCGGGAGTATGGCCAAAGGCCTACTTTGAATCCGGGTGTGTGGCCAAAGGCCTTCGGTCAACGGAGAGCAATCATTTTCAGGAGCGACCGGCAGCCATTTTGATTCCACAGCGGAACCGTGCGAGCCGGATTCTTATGGCCGAAACCTGTTTCTACATCAAAAACAGGCGCCGACTAGCGAAGTTTCTTGTGGCAAGTCTTGCAACGGACTCGCATGCGTACCAGTTTATTGCATTTCGGACAGCGTTTGGCTTTGCGAGCCAACTTTAATTTTGTCCGTGGACGGTAAACCATTCCTGCACCCTCTGTATTTCTGACAACCGTATTTCTGTCGAACCTGAGTAACTGTCAAACCTGTGTATCTGTAAAACCTGAGTATCTGTCAATTCGCTTTCATCGTAATGTCAATCTGGCCGTCGCATGGAAAAGACAACGAAACCATTCACACTTACGATTTTTTCAGCCAGTAGCGATGAGCAAGAGTCACTCTTGATCGCTTAAACCCGATTCGAATATTGCCGAAATCTCTAATGATTCGGGGTCATGTTCTTTTGCAAGTTGTTTTACTGATTGGACATAACGCCGAATCATTTTTCGAAAAACAACGAGCGCCGGACGCGCCAAATCGGGCTCGGGAGTTTATCCGCTTGAGATCGACCATGCAAGCGACATCCCGATTTGTTGAAAAATCGGATCATTCTCGGCTGTTTGTGGTTCCGAAATTGTTCAGAATCTGTTAATCTTCATGGGTGAGCAGTTGCATTCGCTGGGACGGTTTTTTCGAGTGGGTCTCGATAAATCGTGAATGGGGCTGTCGAACAAGCAGTGTTTTGGGTGTTTTTTGAAAAGCATTCGGTCTTTCGCAGATCGGCTTTTCGGGAAAATTGTGGACGCTTCCGGTTTCACGGCGTCCGGGAAACAACATCGACCGGGTCACGCACCGCATCCGATAAACAGGATGTCCGAAAAACGCGTTGCGCTTTTGTAAAAAATCGCTCAACTCCGTGTCTTGATTGGCACGGTGACATTCATGTCGTCGTTTGAGGAAGTGCAAGACTTGCGACTTGACTGGTTTCCGGATGATTCTGACGTTTTCGCGACAGCGGGATGTCCGATCCGGTCAAATTCGTGGCGTGAGTCGTTTTACCGGCATGGAATGCCGGATTTAGTGTGAAGTTGCCGGGGCGCGTGGATTTTTACGCTTCGGTTCTTTTACGGGGTCTGGCTATGACGGCTGGTTCCGATTCCTGTCGCGTGGTTGTTACCGGCGTTGGAGTTGTTTCTCCGATTGGTATTGGTCAACAGGCGTTCTGGCAAAATCTGATTGCCGGAAGGTCCGGGATCGATCTTTTGACCGCCTTTCCTTCCGGGGGGCTGCCGTCGAAACTCGCTGCCGAAGTTCGTGACTTCGATCCGATTGAGCACATTTATCAACGAAAATTCCTCAAAGTGATGTCTCGCGACATCCAGTTAGGTGTCGCAAGCGCTTCGATGGCCATGAAAGACGCTGCGTTGCCTCAGGGTGCGATTGATCCCGAGCGACTGGGAGTCGAATTCGGTGCAGGGCACATGTCCGCGACACCGGAAGAACTGGCTGACGCTTCCCGCCACCTGCAACAAACTGCTGACGGAATCTCGTTTCAAGGTTGGGCAGAAGACGGTCTGGGCGAAATCGCTCCGCTGTGGCTGTTGAAGCAATTGCCCAATATGCCTGCTTGCCACGTTGCGATCGAACACGATGCTCGCGGCCCGAACAATACAATCACCAGTTGCGAATCGTCTGCCCTGCTGGCCCTGGCAGAAGGCGTGCGAGTGATCGAGCGTGGTGCCGCCGATGCGATGATTGTCGGAGCGTGCAGTTCCCACATTCACCCACTGGAAATTGCGCGACTCAATCTGTACGAAAGCCTGTCACACGGCGACGACCCGCGGTTCGCTTGCCGGCCCTTCGATCGTGATCGCGACGGAACTGTCGCTGGGGAAGGGGCCGCATCGTTCGTCCTCGAACGCTACGAGCACGCGGTCAGCCGCGGTGCGCCGATCTACTGTGAAATCCTCGGTGTCGGAGCGGGTTGCGACGGACGCGATCCGGCGAATCGCTCGAATGGATTGGGCCTCGCCCGTTCCATCGAAGCGGCACTGCGACGTTCGAACCTGACGCCGAAGGATCTGGGACACATTAACGCTCATGGCAAAGGAACGCGCAAGGACGATATGGCAGAATCGCGGGCCTATCATCACGCTCTTGGCAGTGTCGCTGAATCGATTCCGGTCACGGCGCTCAAGAGTTACTTCGGGCACTTTGACGCAGGTGCCGGAGCCGTTGAACTCGCCGGAAGCCTGCTGGCCATGCGACACGGTCAATTGCCGATGACGCTGAACTATCGCAATCCTGATCCCCTCTGTCGTCTTAATATCATTCACGATGAACCATTCCGAATGACGAACGGGGTTGCCCTGAGCGTCAATCGGACGCGAATGGGACAAAGCGCCGCCGCCGTGATTCGCGCCATATGAAATTGCACGAAACACTCGGAACGCAGCAAGCGCCTGCCGGTGTTGATTCAGGAACGGTCCATCAAAAGCATTTCCTGAAAACCAGTGGGGGTCGCTTCAAGACAGTTCTGAATTCGTGCCAACATCTGCCGGACTGTTGTGTCGACACGCGAAAATCGCTGTCCGTCAGAATATTGAAGCGCGCGTAAATACCGGAGTGCCAGATCGATGACGAACGATGCGACGATCACGTTAACGGTCGGATTCATCGGGGCAGGCCAGATGGCAACGGCCTTGGCCAAAGGATTTCTGGCTGCCGGAACGCTGTCACCCGAATTAATTGTCGCGTGTGATGTCATACCGGAAGCTGGTCACCGGTTTGTCGAACGGACGGGAGCGCGACTGGCCGCTTCAAACCGCGATGTCGCCAGTCAGGCAAACGTTCTGTTTCTGGCAGTCAAGCCGCAACAGATGCTTCACGTGTTGGCTGACTTGCGCGATGTGATCCACAACGAACACCTGATCGTTTCGATCGCTGCCGGAGTCTCGCTCAAGGCAATGGCGGCGGGACTGTCCCATGAAGTGCGGCTGATTCGAGTGATGCCGAATACTCCATGTCTTGTCGGATGCGGTGCAAGTGCCTTCAGTCGCGGCACACATGTGACCGACGACGATGCCGCTTTGGTGCAGCGACTTTTGTCGAATGTGGGAATCGCCGTTGAAGTCCCTGAAAAGCTGCTCGATGCGGTAACGGGCCTTTCAGGCAGCGGGCCTGCCTACGTGTACCAGATCATCGAAGCCATGAGTGACGGAGGAGTTCGCATGGGACTCCCTCGCGATACGGCCACAAAGTTGGCCGCCCAGACGGTACTCGGTGCAGCTCAAATGGTGTTGACCACGGGGCAGCATCCCGGATCGTTGAAAGACGCTGTCACCAGTCCCGGAGGGACGACGATCGCGGGATTGCACGAGCTGGAACGCGGCGGTCTTCGAGGCGTTTTGATGAACGCCGTCGAAGCGGCGACAAAACGCGCCCGTGAACTTGATGCCTCGTGATGTCGGCACTGGCAAAATTGGCGGTAAGGATCGGCGCATGAACAATCGTCGTCAGTTGTTGATGTCGCTGACATCCCCGAGCGATTCAGTCCGTTCCTGCAAAAATGGTTCCGACAGTAAATGATGCGCCGGTCCCTGACCGGCCTCGATATCCGGGTCTCGCGATGCTGCTGATTTTCCAAAGTCGAAGCACTGTTTTCCAAAGTCGACGCACGGTGGCATCGCAATCGCCGTCGAGAAAGAATAGACTTCTGTCGGCAGACTGCCGTTCGGGACTGCGCGAGTGGTTGATCAGTCCTGCACGATGAACTCCCGCCCCAATTTTATCCCGCCTTTTGAATGTCTGGCCGAAACATGACACGAGATTGGTTCAGCCTCGATGAGCTGGCTCGTCAGTTGGGACGAGACCGGCGCGAAATCGAAAAGCTCGTCCAGCGCGGGCGAATTCCAGGCCGCAAAATGGCTGGAGAATGGCAGTTTCATCCGACCGAAATCACTCATTGGCTCGAGCAGGAATTGCGGGAGTACACCGACCGGGAACTGGCGGTTCTCGAACAGACTCATCGCTCGTCAGAATTTGCTGAACCTCACCCGATTGCAGCATTGCTTCGAGTTGAAACGGTGATGGTCCCGCTCGAAGCCCGAACGAAGCGTTCGGTCCTGGAAAGCCTGGTCGAGCTTGCCGGACGGACTTGGGAAGTCTGGCAACCGGCCGCGCTATTGGCCGCCGTTCAGGAACGCGAGACAGTGCTCTCGACCGCGTTTGAAAACGGAGTTGCGATCCCGCATCCGCGCAATCCGTTACCCGACGCATTAGGTCAATCCGTGATTGCCTTCGGACGGTTGCACTCGGGGATTGCGTTCGGTGCTCCGCATCATGTGATGACCGACATGTTTTTTCTGGTCATTTGCCGGGATTCCCGAACACACCTTCACGTTCTGGCCCGACTGGGTCGCATGCTTCAGACTCCGGGATTCGTCGATCAGTTGCGATCAGCCGAAGACAGCGTGTCGGCCTACGAACTGATTTGCGCGGCTGACAATCAAATCATCGTTTGATTTATTCAGTGCAGCCAGATCGTCGTCTTCACGTTGGTCACAGGGCCGAATGCTGAATTTGAGGGAATCGCAGGAACGTCGATTTCCTTTCACAAACGCATCGTCGCCAGTTTATTTGGTCAGTGTCGCTATCATCGCTCCGCGTGATGAGCCTGCGTCGTGTGTCCAGACAGCGAAAAACGGTAATATTGGTGCCAAATTCAATCCTGCTGGCAGTCATCGGGGAATCAGGAGAATCTTCACATGTCGCGACAAAAAACGCACACAGTCGTTATGGGGTTGGTTTTGACAGTTGTTGTATGCGACTTTTCAGTGGCGCGGCCTTTATTCGCACTGGTTCGCACAAAGTTGAAACCCGGCGCGAGAAGCGCCGCTGAGAAATCGCTCAAGAAGCCGGAAGCATCTCCTGAGGCGGTCGGTGATCCTTCGGGAAAAACGCCAACAGAAATTCAAAAACCGCAGGACCCGGACAAAATCACAACGATCACGAACTCGATCGGGATGACGCTCGCCATGATACGCGCGGGTGAGTTCTTGATGGGATCACCCGAAAAGGAGAAGGGCCGGGATTCGTCCGACGAAAGTCAGTTCCGTGTCAAAATCGCGAAGGATTTTTACATGGGAATCTATGAGGTCACTCAATCCGAATATAAGACGATCACGGGTTTTAACCCGAGCACTCACCAGTCGGGCAGGCGAACATTTACGGGTGAGAATCTAAAAGACGTAGACACAACACAGTTTCCGGTTGAGGGCGTCCCGCGGGAACAGGCAGTCGGGTTTTGTAAAAAGCTTTCGGAACTTCCCGCTGAAATAGAAGCCGGACGCAATTACCGTCTGCCGACGGAAGCGGAATGGGAGTATGCATGCCGTGCGGGAACCCAAACGGCATATCATTTCGGAGACGAAATGACACTGGGAGATGGCAATCGTGACTTCAAACCTCGCAATGGTCAGTCGGTGTAAGGGCGCTTAGGCGAACAACAAAAGTTGGTTCGTATAAACCCAATGCGTTTGGGCTCTATGATATGCATGGTAACGTCTCGGAGATGTGTTCGGACTGGTATGATCTCGATGCCTATTCGCCACAGATCCCGCAGTTGACAGATCCTCAAGGTCCGACTCGACCGTGTATAGGAAAATCAAAAGTCCGTCGCGGAGGAAATTGGTTTACAAAAGCTGAAGGATGCCGAAGTGCCTCAACAGATCTTCTGCTTGGACATACGGATAACGTCGGATTTCGGGTTGTTTGTATTCAGAAATGATCGAAGATAAACCAGCGTCGAAGTTTGACGCTGTCTGCCATTCATTCGGGGACCTGTCAGCCCAACGACACGGATGTGGCGGGTCTGGACGATGTGTCCTGGAAGAATTCCCGGGTGTGACTGCGGACGTAATAACGCTGCTGACTCACTCGAACTGGAGTGAAGTCAATTGTCGTGGGTTGACCGGCCCCGTGGAAGAATCGGCGCCCACACGTTCCCACGAGTTCGCACCATGTTTTTCGATCCAGCTTTAGTCGTGTCAGGAATGGTGCGACCGAGTTCGGAATGAAACCTCGTTTTCCGTTGGCTAATTGCCTCCCCGTCCAACCGAGTTGTGTCCGGCAACCACCGAATGGCACTGGCAGACCCCTTTTGGCTTTTTCGGTAAATTCTGGCGCGAACCGCGATCATGCCGTGTCGTCGGCTTCGATGCGGGCACGGTCTAAGAACTCGTTGCATCGCGAAATCGCAAGAGCGCGTGTTTCCATTCCTTCGCATAGTCGACACCAATTCGCGGAGTGGCACTCACCGGCGGCCGATCCGATACATCATCCATCAGGTGGAGTTGATCAGTTGTCAAATCGAGGCCGTTTTCGTCGCGAGTAATCCAGAGATTGCGAGCCAACTTGCCCGGCCCTCGCAAATCCGCCGACCATCCGTTAAGCGGTTCGGCTGCCCGGATAAGGACGGCCTGAGGATCATCGATTTGTCCGGCGACGATGTTGAACATGTCGTAAATGCCGTATATGAGATAGACGTACGCCCGCCCGGCAGGGCCAAACATGACCTCGGTCCTTTTCGTCCGCCCCCTGGAGGCATGGCTCGCAAGATCGTGCTTGCCAATGTATGCCTCCGTCTCGACAATCCGGGCGTGAAGCTCGATACCTCGCGCGCGACGCAC
>JANXOO010001268.1 GCA_025353525.1 Schlesneria sp.
GCTAAGGCAATCTGACCAGGCCGTGTTGCTGCGTGACGTGGCGCAGCTCAGTCAGGGTGCAGCTCCAGGAGAGTTCGACCGCTTTAATATGAAGCGAGAGCTTTCATTGACCGCCAATATCGCAGGTGCAGACCTCGGACGTGTGTCACGCGATGTGATTCGCGTGCTGGACCGCGTGACAAAAGACGACAACCTGGCCAAGGACAAACTCCAGGAGACTGGTGCGAAACCGGGTCGTATCACTTACGAGCTTCGCGGGCAAATCCCTCCCCTTCGCCAAATGCTAAGCGGTCTGGGTGTTGGACTGGTGCTTGCCTTGCTCGCGATCTTCCTGATGCTTGCCGCCAATTTTCAGTCGTTCGGGTTATCGCTGGTGACAGTTTCGACGGCACCAGCGGTCGTTGCCGGGGTCGCACTGATGCTGTGGCTAACCGGTTCCACGCTCAATATTCAGTCATTCATCGGAACGATCATGGGACTGGGAGTGGCGATGGCGAATGCGATTCTCGTCGTCACGTTTTCTGAAGGCCACCGTCGACAGGGCCAAACTGCAAATGATGCGGCAATCGAGGGTGTTGCCTCGCGCCTGCGTCCGATCATGATGACAAGTTGCGCGATGTTAGCGGGTATGCTGCCAATGGCATTGGGACTTGGCGAAGTTGGTCAACAAACCGCACCTCTCGGGCGTGCCGTCATGGGTGGACTCGCAGCCGCAACGGTTTCCACGCTGTTCATCCTTCCGGCGTTTTTTGCACTCGTCCAGAGTCGGCGGCCAACCACTTCGGTTTCGCTACACCCGTTCGACCCCGACAGTACGCAGTTTCAAGACGAACAGGCTGCCCCAACCGAGTAAGGTCTTTTATGATTTCCGTCAGAAAATCGATTCTTGCTTTCAGCGGCTGCAGCGTCGGTCTGTTGATCAGCGGATGCTTTTCATCGCACGTCGGGTCGACCGACAAATTGACCGAAGCGGATTTGCCAAAAGTTGCCACTGTTAAACCCGAACGCAAAACGCTGGTCCAGAAGACTGTTCAGCCTGGACAGATCGAAGCGTTCCACAACACACCGATCTTCGCGAAAGTCGGGGGTTACGTGGACCAGTTGCACGTTGACATTGGCGACAGGGTTCGCGGTCCACAGCAAGACGGCTCGGGAAAAATTGTTGAACAAGGGCAACTATTGGCTCGACTTGCCGCTCCGGAACTGAAAGAAGAGCTTCAGCAGAAAGAGGCGATGGTCGCACAAGCAGAGGCGGAAGTGGAACAATTCGAATCGGCGGTGGCAGTGGCACAGTCGCTCGAGGCGTCTGCGGCCGCCACAATTGAGGAAAATCAGGCCGGACAACAACGTGCTGAAGCAAACGTCGAACGCTGGAAATCAGAGCTTGATCGCGTTCGGGAATTGGCGGACAAAAAAGCCGTCACGCAAAAGCTGGCCGATGAAACCGATCAACAGCACAAAGCAGCGCAGGCATCGCAAGCGGAAGCGATTGCCCGGACACGCTCCGCGAAGGCGAAACATCAGGAAGTTCTGATCGCCATCCAAAAGGCCCGTGCGGATTCGAAAACGGTGAAGGCCCAGGTGAATGTCGCCAAAGCCGATCGTGATCGCGTAGCGGCACTCTGCAGCTATCTGGAGATTCGCGCTCCTTATGACGGGGTCGTCACGGCCCGCAACATTGATCTCGGTGTTCTGGTCCTGCCCGCTCGAGGCGGAAATGAAATTCCTGTTTTCAACGTTATTCAGGCAGACACTGTGAGAATTTTTCTGGGAGTACCAGAGTCAGATGCCGTACTCGTCGAAATTGGCCGACCGGTGATTGTGCGCGTACCAGCTCTGGAGTCAAAGACATTTACTGGCACTGTCACCCGCACGGGGTGGGCGCTTCAAACGGGGACACGGACCCTCAACTGTGAAATTGATATCCGGAACCCCGACGGCATACTTCGTCCAGGTATGTACGCCCATGTCGATCTGGTTGTTGCCCAACGTGAGAACGCACTTTCACTGCCAAAAACCGCAGTCACCATCGTCGACGGTCAGACAGCGTGTTTAATCGTCGACGCCAACGACCTCGTTGAGCAAAAAATTGTTCAGGTTGGAATCCGCACTGACACCAATGTGGAAATTGTTTCCGGACTGGATGGTACAGAATCTGTCATTTCGGCGAATGTTTCGGCCTTCCGCGGCGGACAGAAGGTTGCGCCGTCCGCAAAGTAAAAAAACAGTGATATCGGCTGTAACGACTATTCCGACGGAACTGCGACCTCGCGAATTCAGCAATAGCGATTGTGACAGTCAGTCCGGCAGATCGTTTACCGGATGAATTGGTTATGCAGGCCAGTCCTGCCTCC